>NZ_WAKV01000073.1 GCF_015523185.1 Thermococcus sp. | reverse complement strand
CCGCCCTTAACCTCGTAGAGCTTCCACTTCTGGCTGGTCTTTTTCTTCTTGGCCATCTACACCACCTCACTCCTCCTCTTTCTGGATGAGGCCATCTCTAAGCAGTATATACTCGGGCTCGATGTAGAGCATCCTCTCCCTCGTCTCGTAGACCTTGGCGTAGCCCTTGGAAACGTGGCTTCCGAAGTAGCTCCTGATGTACTGTAAAACGGTCGTGTTCGGGTCTAGGTCGAGCATGGCGACGAGCTTACCCTTCACCGCTTCCCTGCTCGGGGTAGGCTCGCCCTCGTGGAGTATGTCGAAGTATATCTCCTTTCTCCCGAGGAGCTTGTTCTCCTTAATCTCGGTCACCTTAATCTCCATCGCGAACCACCTCCATCTTAGATAAGATGCGCGCACACCTGCGCTTGCATTCGGGTGTTACCTTTATAAGCACTACCCCCTCGTCGGGCTGGCCGTAGAGGACTACACTTCCATAGGGGGCGTATAGCACGGCGGGAATCGCGCCTAAGTCCTCTTCACCGCTGACCAGTATGTGAACCGGCCTGCCCCTCTCGACGAGGCGGAAGGCCTTTCTGATGGCATCTAATAAAGCTTTCGTTATCGTCCCGGGGGGATTTGAAACGGTCATAAAAACGGCTTTCGCGTTTATGTCGGGAGAATACTCAGCTCTTTTAGTTTTGAGGTCGTATAAAGCCAGAGAAGGGGAAAGGCCAAGCTTGAGGACGTTCTCGGTGACGACGTCCCCAACCGTAACGATGGTTTTGCCCCTAAGCTCGTTCTTAATCCGAAAGTAGGGCTCTGGAATGGGACCTCTTATGAGCTCCCCCAGGGGTTTTTTAAGCTCCCGCCGGAGCTCTTTGGTTAGGCGGAACAGCATTTCACCTGACCCTTATGGCGTATTTGCCCGGCACTTTAGCGGCCTCGGGTATGCTCTCGCGGAGCTTCTTCGCTATTCTGCTCTCGGTGTCGAGGATTATAACTAGGTCAAACCAGTCGTCGCTTAAATCCCTGCTCCCGCAGACCGGACAGCGGTCCTCGGTGGTTATGTAATGACAGTGCCTGCAAGCCCTCTCCTTCGCCATGGTCACGCCTCCTTGGCCTTCCTCTTCTCCTTATCAATCCACTCGAACTTGCCTAGACCGGGCTGGCGCATCGTCATGTTAATCTTGTTCTCCCTTATGATTTTGCTTTTGACGCTTACCCCTATTATCCTTGCCCTGACGTGGTCACCGAGCTTTAGGACGCGGTGAGTTTCCTTGCCTATGAACTGCCTGTTCTTCTCGTCGAAGACGACATAGTCATCCATGAGCTGGCTTATGTGGACGAGGCCGTCCATCGGACCTATTCTGATGAAGGCACCGTAGGGCATCATCTCGACTACCTCTCCCTCTACGACCTCGCCGTTCTCCGGCTTCCAGACGAGGACGTCAAAGATGACCTCATGGTAAGTTGCTCCATCGCCCGGAACGATTATTCCCCGACCGACGTCGTGGACATCGAGGATGGCCAGAATAACTCCCTCGTCCCTGTCGTAGATACCCTCATATGTCTCGCGAAGAACCTTTTTAGCGGCATCCTTGGGGTCCATTGTAAACATTCTCGGGGGTATCCTGACGACATCCTTAATTGTCAAAAGCTTGTACATGCCTCAACCTCCTTGTAAATAGGAGAGAAAAGAAATCAGTCCTTCTTTCCAAACTTCTCTTTGTAGAGCTCTACGGCACGGAGTATCTCCTTCTTGGCCTCCTCAGCGTTACCCCATCCTTCAATCTTGGTGACCTTGCCCTGAAGCTCCTTGTAGCGCTGGAAAAAGTGGGCAATCTCGTCAAGGAATGCCTTAGGGACGTCGTCAATGTCCTTCCAGTCCTTGAAGTACGGGTCCTCAACTGGAACGGCCAAAACTTTCCAGTCCTTATCACCCGAATCTTCCATCTTCATTATTCCTATGGGTCTGGCCTCGATTATGGTAAGCGGGTAAACCGGCTCGCGCATTATGACCATTATGTCGAAGGGGTCACCGTCGTCGTAGTAGGTCTGGGGGATGATTCCGTAGTCAACCGGGTAGAAGAACGGGCTGTAAAGAACGCGGTCGAGCTTTATAAGGCCGGTCTTCTTGTCAAGCTCATACTTGTTCCTGCTCCCCTTCGGAATCTCTATAAGAGCGTATACAACGTCAGGAACGTCTGGTCCGGGCTCAAGCTCGTGGAACGGGTTCATCTCTAACCACCTCTAACCCTTTTTAGGGTTCCTAAGGAAGCTTTCCCCTTGGGCTTTTAAAGTTGTTGGTTTAGGGCTAATTCACCCGGTACTCATAAACGATTTCACCGTCTGCAATCGCGTAGACATCAATTTCGCCGTCCTTGTAGTGGATCAGTGGCCTGTCGACCAGTTCAAAAACCCGTTCTAGGTCCTTTGGAGAGGAGAGCTCAACGCGTCTTCCCTCTGGGAGAGTTCCCTCAACCGTGTAATTTTCCAGACCCTTAAGCACCTTAGGTTTGGTCTTTCTCTTTTCCCTCTTGGAATAGAGAAATCCCGCCGGTGGAATCGCGAAGAGGAGCGCCATAGCCGGGAAAACAGTCCTAGCAGTTGAGACTCTAACGTCGGAGCCAGCAAAAGAGAGCGAGTTAGTCATCACGCTGACGTTTCTGACGATTTTCCGATAGTCTTTTTCAGTACCATCGAAGTACAGCATGCCCGAGGCGTCGCGCTTCACACGGATTTCCTGCGTGAAAGGTTCCCTCCCGTTGGCCAGAACTTTCACAGTGATGTAGACTTCCCTCTCGGCCCTGTAGAGACCCGTTCCCTCTCGGATTTTTCTGAGCTCCCCGTCCATCTCAGTGAAGTTCAGCTCAACGGGAACATTGAATGAATCGGCAAAGACGCCCTTGGCGAGGAGCTTCGTCTCATTAAGGAGGTATACCCTCCTCTTTCCAGAGGTGACGTAGTAGTTGACGTGGAGCGTTACCTCGTAACTTCCCCGCGAGCCGTCAGATGAGAACCTATACTCACCGACAACTGCGTCCGTTATCCCAGAGGGGTAATACGCAAGGGAAGTTCCGTTTTTATAGACTGTCTCGTTTGAGAACAGTCCGTAGTTTGCGAAGTGACCCTCCTGTGTGTAGACTGTCGAGTAGGTTGCCTCAGTCGTTGTAGGCTCCATAGAGTAGGCAACGCCGGAATAGACGGCAAAGGTAAGGGATAGGAAAACCGAAAGGGCGAGGCCAGTAATGATGGCCCGTTTTTTATCAACCTTCACAATCAACGACCTCCCGTAACTGTGATTTTATTCGAAACGACGTCGGTACCGCAGAGGTGGGCCCCGCAGTTGAGAATGTAGCTCCCGGGAGAGAAGAAGATAGCTTCCATGGGCATGTTCAGGGTAACCGTTTCTCCCCGGGCAACGTGGACGCGCCACACTATCGTCCAGCCGGAACAACCACAGTGGCAGTGGTTCATCATCAAATCCGCCCTTCCAGAGCTCGGCCTCGGTAGACCAACGACGTAGAAGGCCCTCCAGCTGGGATTCGGGATGGAGTCCTTTATCACGAAGTCGCCTTCTTCGCCGTTGTTGGTGAAGTTGAGCTGGAGCGTTATCGAGTTCCACTCACCAACCGGGTAGACGTAAACTCTTCCCACAATCGCCTTCCTGAGCACGTAAGTTGGCCTTTCAACGCTCGCGTACATCGAGCAGTCCCCAATCCTCGCACTTCCGCCGTCCCACTCAGCATAAACCGTTAGGGGAACCTCATAGATACCTTCCCCTGCGTTGTTTCCAGCGGAAAAGTTCCCACCGATAGAAGCGGACTGGCCGGGCTCAAGGGTGTAAGTGGAGCCGTCAACACCGGCACTCAATCCCGGTGGAAGGGACGAACCATCGGACTCGACGTGAATGGTGATTGGCCTGTCCATCAGGTTCTCAACGGTTACGGCAGTGAACTCCACACCGGAGCTCGAGTTAACCGGAACCGGGTCGGATAAACAGCGGTACGCGATGTAGGAATTGTCTCCACTAACAACCCCAAACTCAACACTCCTGCTGGTGGTGTAAGCTCGAAAGTTCCCGCTCGACCCAACAATGAAGAGCAGTCCAAGGAGGAAAGTGATTGGGAGTACAAACTTTCTCATACTAACCATCTCCTAGCAGTTTGGAGAGGAAACTTCCCCTCCGTTTTTTGATTCTAAGAACGTCTCCACCCGAAATCCCTGCGAGGAGGTAGAAAATCAGAAGCAGTCCCGTGAGAAGTAGGGAGTAGACCACGAGCGGGAGATATGGACTGAGTGAGTACAAGAAGACCACCAGGGAAGCCGGCAGGATAGCTGGATACGACTTGACCTCGAACTCCTCCCGGTAAATCCTCGTGTCCTGAGGAACGGTAACATGAACCGATAAGGTGGCACTTGAACCCCCACCTATGCGAAAGAACGTCGGCCCAGTCAGGTGTGCTCGCTCGTTTCCACCGCCCACAAAGTAGTAGAAGGGGTAAAATGCGTTGTTCTCAAGGGTGAGGTTCCTATCAAAGGTCGAGCCAGGTAAATACCAGCCCTCCCTCTGGTTGCCGGCCAGGGTCGAGGAGTAGGTGAAAGCAAGCGTTCCCCACGAGGCAACGGTCACGAAGAGGAAGCCTGCTATTATAAGGGTCGACGCGACTGCGTAGATGATCTTAACGCTCACTCGGTAGTGTTTGGCCCGTTTTTGTTTCCTATTCCCTCCGGAGAAGGTGAGAGTGGAACCGACGATGAGGAGAAGGACTATCGCGTAGGGGTTGCTTAGTACCCTCCGCATGGAGTTAATCAGGTCTCCACCACCCCTGAGGACAAGAGGCTTGTCGAAGAGGACAACCACCTTTCCGGCCACGTCCGAATCTTTAACGGGAGGATAAAGGCCATCCTGCTGGTCGGTGGCGACGTTGTTGTCGCCCTTGGTCACGAGGCCATTCTCAGTTATCGCGAAAATCCTGTGAACCGTCCAACCGTCGCGCCTGTGGAAGACCACAATATCGCCGACTTCGAAGTTCCTCGCGAGCGGGTTCATCAAGAAAAGGTCGCCCCTGTTTATGGTGGGCGTCATACTATCGGAATAGGCATAGGACAGAAACACGGGGCGGTTCAGGAAAAAGCCGGCTAACGAACCAAGGAGAAAAACAACCACGATGAAAGCAAACGTGAACTCAAGCAGTTTCTTCATAGTTACTCACCCTCAAAGGGTTGGGGCAAAGGCCCCTGAAGGAAATCACGGGCCCTCGCTAGGGCAGGCTCCAGCGACGGCTTCAATGCTCATCTGGAACTGGTATCCCTGCATTGCCGAGTTGGTGTTGTCGAATATCATCCCTATGGGAACTGGGTTTCCGTGGGTTACGGTGAAGTTTATGTTGTGGGCCGGTCCGGCCATGGGGCTGTCGTAGGTTCCGGCGAAGATTAGCACGTCCGGGTGTGAGGTCTTTATGGTGACGCATATAGGATAGTCCGTCTCGTTGTTCTCCCAGAGCTCGTTGCTTACCTCGAACATCTCCTCGAAGACGTAAGTCGTGTTCGGACTCATTCCGGCACCCCCGCCTGTGGGGTGGTTTGGATTATACTGGCTGATGTCAACGTAGAGCTTTCCAGCGTCGTAGGTCACGTAGGGCTGGAGGGCAGTTAAATCAATCAGCTCGTTGTCATCGGACACAACGTCGAAGCTCGCCTGCCTCTCGGCAGAGTAATACCTGAAGTTCGCCCCGGCACCAACGGCCAGGAGCATTCCAACCATCAGTAGAGCCAGTCCAAACAGTTTATTCATCTTTCATGCCCCCTCATGACCCCTGACCGCACTTG
This sequence comes from Thermococcus sp., assembly GCF_015523185.1. NCBI lineage: Archaea > Methanobacteriati > Methanobacteriota > Thermococci > Thermococcales > Thermococcaceae > Thermococcus > Thermococcus sp. Next base: position 1,020 of record NZ_WAKV01000073.1, on the reverse strand, counting down.
CCGACGAGTTCACTGGGCTCGGTGCCGAGCCTGTATGCCTGAATGTGTATCGTGCTACTCTCCGTGGTGTTGAGAGGTAAGTTCCCAACGTCGAAGTCCATACCGACCTTAACGGCCTCCCCCGGACTAAGGAGGAAGCAGACGTCGTTCTTCGCCATGTCGCTGGCGTAAACAACTGCCCCGGTGCTGACGTCGTGGATATCGTGGTCCGCTCCATAGAACTGTATAGCGGTGTTGGCGTTGGTAATCCTCACGACTATGCTCATGTTGTCCTCCCAGAGGTCGTTGCTTACAGCGAAGACCTCATCAAAGTTGTACTCAGAGTTTGGGCTCAGACCCTGGCCGTAGCCCGGGTAGTTCGGGTTTCTTGGGCTTATATCAACGACGAGGACGCCACCATCGTTTATGTACGCGTAGGGCTGAATAGGCGTCAGGTCAATAAGCTCGTTATCGTCGCTGACTATGTCCCAATGGACACTTCGGTCAGCGTTGTAGTCCCTGAAGTTAGCTCCCGAGCCAAGAACGAGACCAAAGGCCACCAACAGGCCAAAAATTCCAAGGGCAATATTCTTTCTCATCTTTTTCGCCTCCAGATTGGAGGCACTGTGGCAGAGAAGCCAGCGGTGAGAGTGAAGGTTCGTCTCCAAACCAGGACATACTCACGACCACTGCAACGGTGAAATCAACGCAGTGCCTCTGCAACCCCCTAGGGTTGCTCACTAATTCGTTGAACTGTTGGGGTATATATGAAATGCCAGATTAACGGCAGGTAATGAAGGATTACCCAGAAAATCTTAAACCCTCTTCACCATCCTGCGGTGAATCAGGCCAACCCCAGCGTATACCAGCGAGGCAAAAACTAGGTGAAGGTTCTCAAGGTAGAGCGCTGTCACGAGAAAAATCAGAGAGAGACCCACGTAGAAGGAGCTCCAGCTTATATCATTCTTCTTGACGGTCTCCATGTAGACGGTAACGTCCTCGGGAACCTTAACTAGGGTAACGACGCCTTGCCGAAAGGTT
>NZ_WAKV01000072.1 GCF_015523185.1 Thermococcus sp. | reverse complement strand
CTCGTGGCGCTCATCGTCACGATTGCAATCGTTCTAATCATCGCCCAGCTTGAAAAGCTCGGCTTTACACCTGATTCGGCAGTCGGAATAGTGGCGAGCTTTGTGGCCGGCCTAACGGTTCTCGGCTTTGGAGTACTCTACAAGGTTATGGCGAGTAGGCCCTACTTCCCACTGACTGAGAACATCGTTTCCTACCTTACGGGTGATATATTCCTCATAACGATGAACAACCTCGCGGTTCTAATCCTCGGCGGTGCCGTAATCTTCTTCATTCTTCTCTTCCTCTACCGTGACTTCCTCTACCTAAGCTTCGACCCAGAGGGAATGGAGAGCTACGGTGGAAACGCGAGGGCTTACCTCATGATTCTCTACGTCCTTGTAGGTGCCATAGGCGCTCTTATAGTCCAGACAGTCGGTTTGATAACCCTTCAAGTTGTAGCCGTCCTCCCGGGAGCGATAGCCCTCATGGTGAGCTCAGATTTGAGAAAAGTGCTGGCGGTTAGCTTAGCGCTAACGCTAGTGATTCAGCTATCCTCGATAGTATTAGCTTATTACACGGCAATCCCCCCAAGTGGTATAGCGACGATAATGCTCGGCGTAATCTATGGCGCGCTCCTCTTCAGGAGGTGAAACCTTGGGAAGAAAAATAGCCGGAATAGACGAGGCCGGCAGGGGGCCGGTTATAGGGCCGATGGTGATAGCGACGGTTGTCGTTGATGAAAGAAAAATCCCAAAGCTTGAAGAACTCGGCGTCAAGGACTCAAAAAAGCTGACCCCCAAAAGGAGGGAGAGGCTCTTTGATAAGATTTTAGGCCTGGCGGATGACTACACCGTTTTAGTTCTCTCGCCGGAGGAGATAAGCTCCAGAGAGGGAACGCTCAACGAGTTCGAGGTTGAGAACTTCGCCAGGGCTTTGAACTCCCTAAAGATTAAGCCCGACGTCATATACGCCGACGCCGCGGACGTTGATGAGAAGCGCTTTGCCCGCGAGCTAGAGGCAAGACTGAACTTTAAAGCCGAGATTATATCGAAGCACCGTGCCGATGCGCTTTTTCCTGTTGTCTCGGCCTCTTCTATAGTGGCGAAGGTTACAAGGGACAGAGAAATCGAAAAGTTGAAGGAGGAATACGGTGAAATCGGGAGTGGTTATCCGAGCGACCCTAGGACGAGGGCCTTTCTGGAGACGTATTACAGGCAACACGGCGATTTCCCGCCGATTGTGAGGAGGAATTGGAAGACGCTGAGGAAGATTGCGGAGAAACTTGCAAAGGAGAAGAAGCGGAGGGGACAGGCTAGTTTGGATGAGTTTTTAAAAGGATGACCAAATTAACAACTTCATCCGGTGGAGGCAAGCCTTTAGAAGCCCCTAAATCCCTGTCAGGCCTTTTCTTTCCGTCATTCATCATAAATCCCACCCAATATGTAATAAACAAAAAATCAAAGACCACTAACGGCCAATCCTCGCCTTCACTGTCTCCTTCAGCTCTATAATCCACGACCAGTAAAGCCTTAAGGACTCTCTGAAGGCCTCCCACTTGAGGAGCTCGTTGAGTGCCACGCCCATAACCACAGCCGCCGGTGGAACCAAAACCGTCGCATAGAAGCTGAACTGCGTTTTTCCTCCGAGAACGTACTGGAGGGCAAAAAAGCCGATTGTGCTCCAGAAGACCATGAACGGTGCAAGTATTCCGGGCTTTCTCCTGTGGAGCCAGGGCATTGCGAGGATTAAGACAACCATTCCGAGGAGCAGAACGGGGTCTGTGCTTGCGAAGACGTTGGGGTTGAAGTGGAACGGAAAGGCCCTGTAGTTGACGAACCACTGCCAGAAGGGCGAGGTGTTGGGGTTCGGCCCCTTGTAGCTCAGATGCCATTTGAAACTCCCGAGGAACTGTTCCAGCCATGGAATGAAGCCTATCGCCTTAATAATCGTAATCTCCGGGATGAGGAATGCAATCCCCGGGATTATAACCACTATGGAGAAGAACTTGATGAACGAGTTCTCCCTTTTTAGGGCTCTGTAGAGTAGCACCGGCCAGCCGAAGGCACCGCTCAGCTTTGTCGCTCCGGCAAAACCTATCGCCACAGCCGAACCCAGTTCCCTCTCGTAGACCAGGGTCAGAACGAACAGGGCGACGAAAAACGCCACGTGAATGTCGAGCATCGCCGCTATCGACGTTGCCTGAAGCGTCGGGTCAGCGACCACGAAGGCCAGTGCTATGAGCGATGCTAGGTAGCTCCTGCTTATCCTGTACGTCGCAAGAACGACGAAGAGCTCAATTAAAGCGAACTCAATTATACCTGGAAGGCGCCAGTAAATAGGCTTGTCTCCCAAAAGAACCATGCTCGTCATTATGATATCCTTCCCGAGAAAGGGATGCTCCGTGTTGAGGTAGTCCTGAATGCCCTCTTTGTCCGGATATCTAAATCCCGGGACGACGTAATAGGCACCTCCGGGTACCTGGAGGGCGAGCTCGTTGAGAAAACTCCGGTATTTACCCTTTGGAATTTCGTAGTAGACCCCGGGGAAGTTGTAGTACTCTATTCTGAGCCTCACGCCGTTGAAGGCCGCTATGGCATCTGCGGTGCTGAGATACTTGAGCTTGTCGCTCTCGTTGGTAAAGATTACGTTAACGCCGTAGCTCCCGTTGTGTTCATAAGTTACGTTAACACCGAGGAGGTGGAGGACGTTTCTGCTTGCCGGAACGTACCAGACTTCATCGCCTATGTAGTCGTTCAGGCTCTCCTGAGAAGCGAAGTGATAGGCGAACCACACGGTTCCAATCATTGTAAGAGCGACGATTAAAGCAAAAGCGACCCTTTTCCAGTCCATTTTCAACACCGCTCAAACTAAGCGGACAACGTTTTTAAGTCTCTCTCCTTAGGCGAGAACATGCTGGAGGGAATCACCGAGGAGAAAATCAGGGAAGGGATGGAGCTCATCAGGCGCGGTTTCGATGAGAAGAAACTCCGCGCGAGACTCGGTAAGAACTGGGAGGCCATAGTTGAGATAGCGAGGGCAAGGATTAAGGCTAGGGATAAGTTCTCGCGCGACGACCTGTGGATGGACCTTGAGGGCCTGCGCTACGCAACACACGAGGTTGTGGCTAAATACCGCGCCGGACGCCTCAGGAAGTTTGGAGTGAAGAGTATCGCCGACGTTTCCTGCGGAATAGGAATACAGCTCATCTTCTACGCGATGAGGGTTGAGAGGGCCTATGGCATTGACATAGACCCGCTTAAGATAGAGTTCGCGAGGAGAAACGCCGAGAAGTACGGGGTTTCGAACATCGAGTTCATCAACGCCGATTCCCTCAGGGAGGAGACCGTGAGGAGAATCGACGCAGAGGTAATATTCTCCGACCCTGCTAGACCTCCTGAGATGCCGGAGAGAAGGCTTGAAGACCTCCTTCCGAGCCCGCTTGAGGTTTACAGGGCTTACAGCTCAAAGACCGACGCATTTATCTTCGACCTTCCACCACAGATGAGGCGCGAGAGGGTTCCCTGGAAAGGGGAGTTCGAGTACATTGACCTGCACGGGCACCTAAACAGGCTAACCTTCTACACCGAGACCCTCGCGAGGGCCGAGAGAAGCGCTGTAATCCTTCCGGTGGGGGTCAGGCTGGAGAGCAACCCTGACCTTGAGGACATCGTTGAATGGACTGAAGAGCCCGGCGAATACCTCTACGAGATACCGCAGGCAATAGACTACGCGGATTTGCTCAACGAACTCTTCCACGAACTTCCCGTTAAAGCCAAGATGCTCCTAAGGGAGAAGAGACGCGTTTTAGCTACCGGAGACGAGCCGGTTAAAAGTCCCTACCTGAAGAGAACCTACTCGGTAGTTGCCGTCCTGCCCTTCCACCCGGTGCGGATAAACGACTTCCTCAGGAGAGAGGGCTACGGAAGGGCGACCCTCAAGGTAAGCGTCCCACAGGAGGACTACTGGAAAATCAGGAGGCGCATAGAGACGAACCTGAAGGGAGAGAAGAGGGCCTTCGTCTTCAAGGTCGGTGAGAAAGCTATTATCGCGGAGGGACTATAGCTCCTCTATCTTCGCGTTTTTAATCCTCTTGGAACCGATTCTGAGCTGTTTGAAGTAGTTCACGTGCTCTTCGGGTAAAAAGTAGTCGAGACTCGTTGATTTGAGGCGCTTTTTCTTCCTTTTCGGCTTTTCGTTGGACTTTACCTTGGGCTTCGTGTTCCTGAGGAACTCGTCGAGCTTCCTGTCCATCGGTTCACCTAGTTAAAGATTGAAAACCGAATATAAAGGCTTTTCTGATGGTTCAACTTTCTTAGGAAAGCTTTTAACTTCCTGAGTTTATCGGGGAAAAGAGTAAGTCGGGTGAGGTGCCCATGTGTGGAATCATAGGCTACATAGGCGAGAGAAGGGCATGTGAAGTCATCGTTAAAGGCCTGAAAAGGCTCGAGTATCGAGGTTACGATTCCGTTGGCGTTGTAACCGAGGAAAACGGAAAGCTTTACATCAAAAAGGGTGCCGGAAGTGTTGATGAAGTCGTTAAAAGGCTCAAAATCCTTGACATGCCCGGCAAAAGGGGTGTCGGCCACACCCGCTGGGCGACCCACGGTGTTCCAAACGACATCAACGCTCACCCCCAGAAGGACTGCACAGGAAGGATAGCACTCGTCCACAACGGCATAATCGAGAACTTCGCGGAGCTGAAGAAGGAGTTGCTCCAAAAGGGCCACACCTTTGAGAGCGACACCGACACCGAAGTTATAGCCCACCTCATTGAGGAGGAGCTCAAGTCGAGCGAGAACTTTGAAGAAGCCCTCAGGAAAGCTCTTCTCAGGCTTAAAGGTTCCTTCGCCCTCGGTGTAATCTACACGGAGGAACCCGATAGGCTCTACTTCGTCAGGAACGAGAGCCCCCTCGTTCTCGGAATCGGAGATAGGGAGAACTTCGCGGCCAGTGACGTCCCGGCATTTCTTGAGTACACAAACAGGGTTGTCTTCCTCGACGACATGGAGTATGCCGTCGTTACGAAAGACTCCTGGGTCGTGAAGAGGCTTGAAACAGGGGAAGAAGTTCAGAAAGACGTCAAGACGATAAACTGGACCCTTGAGATGGCCGAGAAGTCCGGCTTCCCGCACTTCATGCTCAAGGAGATATTCGAACAGCCAAGAGTTTTAAGGGACGCTATCCACGGCAACGCAAAGGTAATCCGCGAGGTTGCGGGGGAGATAGCTAACTATGATAAAATCTTCATTGTCGCGATGGGGACTTCCTATCATGCTGGTCTCGTGGGCAAATACCTCCTCCAGAGGCTCGCCAAGAAGGTTCCAATAGTTGAAGATGCAAGTGAGTTCCGTTACGAGTTCGAGGACCTTATTGATGAGAACTCCCTCGTCATAGCGATAACCCAGAGCGGTGAAACTGCCGACACGCTTGCTGCAATGAAGCTGGCCAAGAGGAAGGGGGCTAAGGTTCTTGCGATAGTCAACGTGGTCGGGAGCATGGCGACGAGGATAGCGGATTTAACCCTCTACACCCACGCAGGGCCAGAAATCGGAGTCGCCGCGACCAAAACCTACACAACACAGCTTGCCGTTTTGACCATGCTCTCCATCGAACTCGCGAGGGTCCTCGGAACTGTCGATGGGGAATACCTAGCGAAGCTTGAGGAGTTCCTCAGGAAGATTCCCGACCTTGCCGAGGAGGTTCTGAACCTCAACGGACCTCTTAGGGAGCTCGCCGAGAACCTCAAGGAGAAGAGTGACTTCTTCTACATCGGTAGGGGTATAGGCGTTCCAACAGCTTTGGAAGGTGCCCTGAAGCTCAAGGAGATAAGTTACATCCACGCCGAAGGTTTAAGCGCTGGCGAGCTGAAGCACGGTCCCCTGGCGTTGATTGAAGACGGCGTTCCGGTTGTGGCGATAGCGCCAAACGGAAAGACATTCGACAAAATGCTGGGCAACATAGAGGAGGCGAAGGCGAGAGGGGCATACATCATAAGTCTTGGCTCCTCCGAGAGGCTGAGGGAGGTCTCGGATGTGTTCCTCAAAATGCCTGAACTTGATGAAATACTCACTCCCATCCCCTATATAGTTCCCCTCCAGCTTCTCGCGTACCATCTCGCCGTGTTGAGGGGCAACGACCCCGACAAGCCGAGAAATCTGGCAAAGTCGGTCACCGTTGAATGAGGTGAGGGTAATGAAGACGGATGTTAAGGAAAAGAGGAAGAAGAAAAATAAGACAGGAACAGACATCTCAAAAGTTTACATCCTCTTCAGGGAGTACGGACTGCCGGCAATAGTTCTCCTTTTTGCATACATCGGTTACAAGATAAGGGCTGTCACCTCAAGCTACAAAACGTTCCTTGACCCTGATACATTCTTCCACTTCGAGATGTACAAGCTGGCAATCCACGAGTGGATTCCAAAGTATTACGCCTATGCCGAGCCTCCTATGGGCATAAAGGCAAGCGGTTACCTCGGACTCTACACGATGCAGGCACTCTTCTACAAGATAACCCACGCCCTCTTTGGCTGGAGCGGGCTTCAAGCCTTCAAGGTCTGGCCACCTTTTGTCGGTGCTATGATAGTCATAGCCGTCTTCCTCGTCGGCAGGAAGCTACACTCCAACTGGGCCGGGTTCTGGGGAGCCAGCTTAATGATGGGCTTCTACGGGGCCATAACGAAAACCTACTCCGGAAACAACCGTGGTGAAGGACCATTCATGATGTTCTTCCTGTTCGCTTTCTACTCCCTGCTGGTTTACCTCGACGAAAAGGAGTGGAACTGGAAGAAAATAGCCGGTGCGGTGGCTTTCCTAATACTCAGCCCGATTTACATGGGTGTATGGACGGGCAGTCCCCTGGGAGTCATGATTTTCCTTGCGACTGGCGCAATAGTTCCCGTCGTCTTCTTCGCAATCGGAAGGATGGAAGAGCTCAGACGCTTCGTATTTGAGTACTACCCAATCCTAGGCCTTTCAATACTCCTAGGGCTCTTTGGCGTCTACATTAGATTTGTTGGGATTGGAAGCTTCCTTGTGTTCTCTCTGGAAGTTTTAGCCGCGATAGTTGTTCTCACATTGATAATGCTCTACGGCGAGAGGGTTGGCCTCAACTACTCCGACGTTGCCCACAGACTCGGGACCGTTATTGGGGTTTCAATAGCTGGATTCCTCGCGATATACGCCTACTTTGGAAAGGACCTCTTCAACTTTCTCAAAGCGGCGACCCGCTCGACGCCGCTCTATCAGACGGTTGCTGAACTTCAGGGCATCAGCTGGAGCCAGCTAATAAAGACGTTCAGCCTCAAGCCCGTCTATCGGAACGGTGTCGTGGTAAAGGGCGATAGCATAATCTTCCTTCTATCCGTTGCTGGCCTTGTTATCCTCCTCTGGAGGTTCTACAGGCACGTTAAGGAGGGTAGCTACGAGCTCTACAAGGACTTCATGCCGGTATTTTACTACCTTGGTGTTATCTACCTCTTCAAGCAGGCAATCAGGTTTTCATTCCAGGCCTCCGGTGCAGTTATACTTCTTGCGGGTATAGCCCTGGGGGAGGCTTTCATCTTCGTTGAAAAGATGAAGGACACAGCAACGACAAAGGCACTTTACGCGCTCTTTCTGGTGTT
>NZ_WAKV01000071.1 GCF_015523185.1 Thermococcus sp. | reverse complement strand
TGGCTCCGTCGTTGGTGATGACGATGTCTCCAAGGCTGTCAACCAGCATCTTGTCCATGCCCTTCGGTCCGAGTGTGGTTCTTATGGTCTCAGCAACAATCCTAGCGGCGAGGATGTTGAGCCTCTGGGCGTCCTTTCCAACGTACCTCTGAGTTCCCTCGGGCAGAATAACAACCGGCTGGCCTGCGAGCTGGGCCATCTCCCCTCACCCCCTTCCTTTTCTTTTTTTATGGGAGGATAAGTTTTAGTTACAATCAGTGTTTCCGCATTATCGTTCCTTTGGCCTATTTATAAGCTTTTCGGTAAGAAATCCTTGGCTTGTGTAAGGAGCATGACGCCCATATGAGCATTGGATAGCTTGGCTTGGTGAATAAAACAAGAAAACTCCGGAAATTGGGTTCCAAACGGTTATTCAGGAGTGAGAAGAACTCTCTTGGCTGAGCTGTCCCCAAAGTGGTTCGTGTAAACATCTATACCCAGCTCCTCCAGCTTCTCCCTCAGCTCCTCGACCTCCTCCCTTGGCCAGCAGTGGTTTGAGCACCAGGCTTCGTCCCTTGGATTCGTCAGGGGCCTTCCGACTAGGGGGTTAAGGATGACGTAGAAGTCTGTGTTGAGATGCTTAAGCCCCTCCTCTACCCATGGCCAGGCATTTAATCCCCTCGCCACGGGAATCCTCAGTTCTAGTGGAATCCCATAGCTTGAGACCAGCTCAAGACCCTTAAGGAAGAGCTCCCAGAGCTTTTTCGAGGGTTTTTCCGGGAGACCGTAGAGTTCAGGGGGGATCTTGAGGTCCGTGGCTACATGCTCAACGAGTTCAGCTTTCAGAAGCCTCTCTAGTGGACCAACGAGAGTAAGGTTCGTGTTCAGACTCACAGGGACGTCAAGGAGTTTGACTTCGGCTAAGAGAGGGCCCAACTCCTGCCACTGCATCAGTGGTTCGCCACCTGTGACGTGGAAGTAGTCAACGAGGAAGGTGCTTGATTCGAGTTCGTCCAAAAGGGCTTTTCTATTGAGCGGGAAGCACTCCAAACCTTCGGCGATGCGCCAGTTGTGGCAGAAGGGACACCTGAGGTTGCAGAGGCAGAGCCAGAGGGTAAAGGTGACCTTGCCACGGACATCAACCATGCTGACACTCTTCCAGCCACTCACGAGCATTGAACCACCTCCAAAAAGAAATCAGGAGGAGTAGTGCCTCCTCGTCCAGAATTCCCTCTTCCGGAAGGGGTTCCAGTTCCTAAGCGGTCTGTAGTAGCCAATTATCCGGCTCCATATTTCTACGTTCTCACTCCCACAGCGTGGGCAGTGTGTGTACAGGCCGGTAGTCGAGTATCCACAGGAGTTGCAGACGGTTATCGCCGGCGTGTAGCTCCAGTAGACAAGCTCCGTCTTCATGAGCCTCTTCGTGAGCTTCGCCAATGCCTCCGGGTCCGGCTCCTCCCCGAGGAAGACGTGCATCATCACTCCACCGGTGAAGCTTCTTTGAACTTTTTCCTCAATCCTTATCCTGTCTGCCAGCTCGAGGGAGCCGTAGTAGGGCGCTATACTCGTTGAGTAAATCGGGTTCTCCGGGTCGCTAAGGTACTCCCTGAGCTCCGGGAACTCGTGCAGGTCTTTTATTGCCAGCTTCGCCGCGGCACTTTCTCCCGGCACTTCCTCGACGTTCCAAGGTGTTCCGGTTTCGCGCATCCACTCCCTAGCTTTGGAAGTGGCGAACTCAACAATCTCCTTCATGAGCTCAGCCGCGTTAAGCCAGTCCCTTCTTGTGCCCTCCTCCCAGAGCTTCGGCTCGTTGAGGTAAACCGCGGCCGCTTCCGGAAGGCCGAGGATTCCGATGGTGTTGAAGTGACTGTTTGGAAACTCCTCGAGGTAGAGGTGAATCATCTGGTACATCTGCCTGTAGTTCGTTATCAGCCTCACGTAGCGCTCCCTGAACCAGTCCGTTGTTTTCTTTACGATTTCGAGGGTTTTCTCGTACTCCTCCCAGAACCTGTCGTCGTCCTTCGCTTTGAGAGCGAGCCTCGGCAGATTGACCGTGGTCACGTTCACCGAGCCGGTGACGTCGGGCATCGCCCAGAGGCCTCCGAAGCGCTGTCTTTCGAGCTTCTCTATAGCATCTTCCTCGACGCTCTTCCCGGAGACACCGAAGGCAAAGGCCATCTCGGTCTTGTCTATGGCTATCCTGCAGCACATCGCGTAGCTCGCGTCCGGGTCAACGACGTTCGTGTTGAGCCAGTAGAAGCTCCCCCTCCTAGCGGCCGTTTTAAAAACGGCTTCAAACACCTCCGGGTCGTCCCAGAGCATCTTGGCCGTAACCATTATCGTGGGAATCGGGAATGTGAAGGGCTGTCCGAGGGCGTCTCCCTCCCTTAGGACCTCAGTTAGGGCTATGAAGAACTCTTTGGCTTCCCTCTCGTACTCACCGAGGGGTTCGAGCTTTTTCCCATCGTAAACCGCGTGGTCACCCTCAAGCATCTTCTTCGGGGCGTCGAGCGTTACGGTGAAGTTTGTGAATGGAGTTTGAAGGCCAATTCTCGTGGGGTAGTTGAGGTTATAAACAAGCCTCTGGATGTTCTGCCTGATTTTACGCCTGTCTAGGTCTTCTTTCCTGATGAATGGTCCCGCATACCACTCCACTGAGCTTAGTGCCTGGGCACCGCTGAAGTAGTGCTGCATGGTTATGAGGTAGTTGGCTATGTGGTCAACGTATGTGTCGAAGTGTCTGGCCGGCCTCGATACTATCGTCGGCGTTCTGAGGCCCTTCTCAAGGAGTCTGGCGGTACTGTGGCCCGTGCAGTAGGGGATGTAAAGACTGTAGGGAAGCTTATGGATGTAAATATCGCCGGAGAAGTGCGCATCTCTCCCTTCCTTTGGGACTAGTGAGATGCTCTCTTTCAGGGCCTCCTCCATGATATATGCGAAAAAACCTGTTGGGCCGGGATAGCGGTTCGCGTTTTCGAGCACGTTAAGACTGCTCCAGCCCGCGTACTCTTGTATCATGTCCCTTCTCACTTCTTCCATCTACACCACCTGGATAAATTGTCCATGTGTTGAACTGGCGATGTGAGATATAACCTTTCACGTTGAACCAATGGACAGAATGTCCAATTGGTTGGGAAGTTTGTCCTAAACTATCGTGTTTTCCAACAATCAATGGGATATTCGCCAGTCAAAATGACGACAAAAGGAAAAAGCTATTTTAATTGCGACAATTAGTTGTTAAAACGTCGAAATTTGATTAACAATTTTGAAGAACTTACGGTTCACTCCAAGCCTGCCGGGGTTTTGATGGGCCATAGCTTTTTAACCATTTAGGGGAACCGAAGGGCGGTGATGTGAAATGAACCTCAAAGATGAATGGGGGAAAGCTCTTGCTGAAAAGGACTGCGAGAAGTTGCTTGAGCTCTTTGACGATTACGTTGACTCTATCGAGAGTGAGGGGGAACTGAGAAAGGAACTCAAGAGGCTCGGGGAAGTAGCAGTCGAATGTGACGACCCCTACGACCTTCTTCACGAGATTGGCCACGTTTACTCCCATTTGGACGACGTTGAAAGTGTGATGGAGCTCTACAAGAGAGTCGTTGAGAAGAAGAAGGACGACCCTGAGGAATATGCAACTGCCCTCTACTATCTCGCCGATGCCTACGAGCACTTCGGGATGCCCGAGAAGGCGATAGAGACCTACAAAAAGCTCCTCGAGCACGAGGAGAACGTCCTTAAGAACGACAAGGAGATTGCCCTAACATTGGCAAACCTCGCAGTCAACTACGACGAGCTCGGCGAAACAGAGAAGGCAATAGAACTGATGGAACGCGCGAGGGGGATATTCGAGCGCATAAACGACGAGAAGAACAGGCTGATAAGCCTCCTTGATTTGGCCCACTTCTACTACGAGCTTGGGGACTACGGGAAAGCTGAGGAGTTGATAAAGGAGGTTCTCAGGAACCCGAGGGACGACGAGATAGAGATTAACGCCAAGCTCGTTGAGGCCGAAATCCATGCCGGAAGGGAGGACTACGATAGAGCTTTTAAGGCCCTCCGCGAGGCGTTGCTCAAGGCAATAAACGTCAGCGATGATATCTTTGGAGTCGTCTTCGACACGCTCGTTGACTTCATCGAGGGACTGTTCAATGAAGAGGCCTACGACGTAATCACAAGGAACATGGAAACGTTTGCGGAGCTCTTTGAGGACGATACTGCTTACTTCTTCAGGGCCATAGGCGAGCTCGCTCGCTGGAAAGCAGGTGACAATGGGGCAAAGAAACGCTTTGACGAGTTTTACTCGAAGGTGGAAAACGAGGAGCTTCGCTCGATACTCGATGAATGGAAGAGGCCGAAGCTAAGCCTGAGCTTGGAGCTTTAAGTTTTCCCTCCCCACTTTTTATTGTGTTTTAAACTGAAAACCTTTTCAACGAAACACAGAAAAGTGCAGAAAAATTGAAGGAGGCTCAAATCCTCGAAACGGTCTCGACCTCAGCGCTCTCGACGTTTTCAACGTTTCTGAAGGCCTCAAGAACCTGGTCGAGGTCGTAACCTTCTTCGTCCTTGGCCAGGACATAGAACTTGAGGGCGACGAGACCAAACGCGATGGGCTCGCGCTCGACCTTGGCAAGACCGAACTTCTCCGGTAGTGCCTCCTTGAGCTTTGCCTCGAGCTCGTCGAGGTTAACCTCAGGGTCGGTCGGCATGACCTTAACGACGGCAACCATATTGTAGTCGCTCATCTTCTTCACCTCCTAATTCACGGTCCCTCCCAGCCACACTTGGGGCACTTGTATGGGACGCTAAGAACCCTACAGGATTCACAGCGCCAGATGATAGCCTCACCACAGTTCGGGCAGACGAAGTGGGTAGCGTGCTCCCTAGGGGTTATCTCCTTTCCGCATGAGGTGCATACGGGTATCTCGAACTTCATCTCCACTGCGAACACCTCCAAGAAAGGTGGTTTTTAATCATCTGGTGAGCGTTGCCCGGCCTGTTTATAAAGTTTTTCCTGAGACAACCCGCATACTCTAGGAAAACTGTGAAAGGATGGCCCTTTTTAACCTGTAGGATGGCGAGTGAAACCCCTTCCAGAACTCTAACAACACATAAACAAAGTTTGACCAAAATGGACCCTTGTCATTTAAAAAGTGCAAAGATTAGCTGTGCACTACTCAAAGAGCAACTCAAGACAGGGTTTAACACCAAACAAAACTCCTCAGGCAGTTTCAACTTTGTTTTTGGCGCCAAAGGACACTCTTCTAGAGAGCAAGTGAATAAGAAACCCACTCAGAAAGACTGCAAATTTCAAAAAGGCCCCTAATCTTCCGCCATCCGTCAAGGATGCTTGAAGGATAGTGAAAGCGGCGCTGAAGCTTTTGCTCGGCAAGCAAACTTTGCGGAGCAAAGTTTGATCAAAAAGTAAACTCCAGCAAAATGCCGGAATTAGTTTGCATGTCTTCTCAAGATTGCAAACTCAAAGTAGGTTTACCTTGGAAAGCAAGCTAAAACAGGTTTCAACTTCCCATTAACGCCCTTCGGGCGTTGTACTCAGTGAAACACTACAGAACCAGCAAGTGCAAGAGCAAACCCATCTTAAGACCGAGAATTTCTAAAAACGACATGCGAACCTTGGTCAAACTTTGCGCAGGCGAACAAGCTTTGGGAAAGCTTGACCAAAAAATGGCCCTTACCATTCAAAAGGGCAAAGATTAGTCGTGCATTAACAAAAGGCAATTCAAGTTAGGGTTTAACACTAAACGAAACCCTCAATCAGTTTCAACTTTGTTTTTAGCGTCCGAAGGACGCCGTTTTAGAGTGAAACACTCTCCAAGGAGCAAATGAAGCT
>NZ_WAKV01000070.1 GCF_015523185.1 Thermococcus sp. | reverse complement strand
TACGCTTCTGGGACTGGGGAATTAAAACGGCCATAAGCGTTGCTGAAGTTCGCCACTCGACGGAGTTGCCCATTATAGCCACCGGTGGGATGAGGGATGGAATAACCATGGCGAAGGCTTTAGCTATGGGTGCCACCTTCGCCGGAGTGGCGTTGCCTCTCTTAAAGCCCGCCGTGAAAGGCGACGTTGAAGGCGTCATAAAAATCCTCCGGAGGTACATTGAGGAGATAAGGAATGCGATGTTCCTCGTTGGAGCCAGGAACGTCGATGAGCTGAGAAGGGTTCCGCTCGTTATCACGGGCTTCACGAGGGAGTGGCTTGAGCAGAGGATTGACCTGCCGGTGTACCTGAGACGCAGGTAACTCATTGTTTGAGTCATCTTTTTAAACTTTCTATCGTATAAACTTCGGTGTTTTCGATGATAGATTCAAAGGGCAGGCTCATCCTTAGCTTCATCGAGGGCTTTGCACTCACGTGGAATCCCTTCACGATGGCCTTATCAATTGCTTTCGGGTTCTTTGACGCGATGGTCCACAAGTTCGGAACAACCCCGCTCAGGAACGTTTCCTATCTCTTGGGTGCATTGGTAGGAACCTTTTGCTCTTACTATACTGATGGAACCTGGTTTATGCACTGGAACGGAATCTGGTGGATGCCAGCTGGTCTAATTGTGGCGTCTCTGATAGGAATACCCCTCTCTTGGTATTTTGATAGGAGGAAATGAATGCACACCTTTTTAAACCCCTGGACAGAGTAGAGAGCAACGCAGCCCCACGCCTCAAGAGGGGCCTGGGGCGGGAGGATGATGCAGATGATACGAATCTACACAATCAGCGGTTACGAGGAAGTCGGCAAGAACATGACCGCCGTTGGCTATTCCGACGGCAGGAAGGAGGAAGTCGTGATAATAGACATGGGCATTATGCTCGACAGGGTGATGATTCACGAGGACACGAGCATTCAGAAGTTTTCGGATAAAGAACTCCAGAAGCTCGGCGCAATTCCCGACGACAGAATCCTGTGGAAAAGCAGGAACAAGAAGGTCGTTGCGATAGCCCTCACCCACGGCCACCTCGACCACATAGGGGCAATAGCCAAGCTCGCGCCCCACTACCCGGACACGCCCGTCTACGGGACGCCCTACACGATTAAGCTCGCAAAAGCAGAGGTTAAGAGCGAGGAGTATTTTGAAGTGAAAAACCCCATGTATGAAACGAACTTCGGGGAAATCGTCCAGGTGAGCGAGAACATCGCGATAGAGTTCATCCGCTCAACCCACTCAATTCCACAGGCCTCGATGGTTGCGATACACACGCCTGATGGAATAGTCCTCCACACCGGCGATTTTAAGTTCGACAACAACAACCCCCTCGGCGAGAGGCCTGACTACAAGAGATTGAAGGAGCTCGGTAAGGAGGGTGTTAAAGTCCTAATAGCAGAGTCAACGCGTGTTGCCGAACCGACTAAAACGCCGAGTGAAGCTGTTGCCCAGATGCTCCTCGAGGACTTCTTCCTCTACGAGGGCATGGACGAGAAAGGACTGATAGCCACTACCTTCGCGAGCCATATATTCCGCCTTCAGGAGCTCATCTGGATAGCCAACAGGATGGGCAGGCAGGCCGTTCTCGTCGGTCGCTCGCTGGCGAAGTACACGGGCATAGCAAAACAGCTCGGCCTCATAAAGATGAAAGGAGCCAGAGCCGTTAGGAGCCCCAACGCCGTTAGAAAGGTTCTAAAGGAGGTTTCCCAGGCAAGGGAGAACTACCTCCTTATAGTCACAGGCCACCAGGGGGAGCCGGGGGCCGTTCTAACTAGGATGGCCGATGGTGAACTCTACGACATCGGAAAAGATGACACCGTCGTCTTCTCTGCGGGGACGATACCCAACCCCCTAAACTACGCCCAGAGATACAAACTCGAGACGAAGCTAAGGATGAGGGGCGTCAGGATGATTAAGGACCTCCACGTTTCTGGACATGCCAGCAGGGAAGACCACCGCTACCTCGTCAGAATGCTCAATCCGGAGAACATCGTCCCGGCTCACGGCGAGTTCAGAATGCTGACCCACTACGCTGAACTCGCTGAGGAAGAGGGCTACATGATTGGAAAGGACGTCTTCGTTTCGAGGAACGGCTACGTTGTTGAGATTCCGTGAAACTCCGTAAGACTGATAAAGGGTTCCTCTCTTTTTCCATTAGCTCTTTCATGCTCACGGGGTGATAGCATGGGAAAGTACAATGAGCTGTTCAACAGGATTAAAATCATGGCCAAGGCCGTTGACAAGAAAATCTTTGAACTCATTCCCGAGAAGGAACCAAAGAGCCTCTACGATGCCGCGAGGCATTATCCACTCGCCGGCGGGAAGAGGGTAAGGCCCTTTGTAGTCCTGCGCGCCACCGAAGCGGTCGGTGGCGACCCCGAGAAGGCACTCTATCCCGCGAGCGCCGTGGAGCTAATCCACAACTACTCCCTCGTCCACGACGACATTATGGACATGGACGAGCTCAGAAGGGGAAGGCCGACCGTCCACAAGGTCTGGGGCGTTAACATGGCCATTTTAGCGGGCGATTTGCTCTTCAGCAAGGCCTTTGAGGCGATAGCCAGGGCTGAGGTAAGCCCGGAGAAAAAGGCCAGAATCCTTGAGGTCTTGGTAAAGACCTCCAACGAGCTCTGCGAGGGGCAGGCTCTGGACATAGAGTTCGAGACGAGGGACGAGGTGACTGTTGAGGAGTACCTCAGAATGATAAGCGGTAAAACCGGGGCGCTCTTTGACGGCTCTGCGACCATCGGGGCAATCGTTGGAACGGATAACGAGGACTACATTAGGGCCCTGTCAAAGTGGGGCAGGAACGTTGGAATCGCCTTCCAGATATGGGACGACGTCCTTGACCTAATAGCCGACGAGGAGAAACTGGGTAAACCTGTCGGAAGCGACATAAGGAAGGGCAAGAAGACGCTGATAGTTAGCCACTTCTTCCAGAACGCGAGTGATGAAGATAAGGCCGAGTTCCTGAAGGTTTTCGGTAAGTACGCCGGCGACGCGAAGGGCGACGCGCTGATACACGACGAGAAGGTGAAGGAGGAGGTTGCAAAGGCCATTGAGCTCCTCAAAAAGTACGGAAGCATTGACTACGCCGCTCAGTACGCGAAAAACCTTGTCAGAGAGGCGAACGAGGCCCTTAAGATACTCCCCGAGAGCGAGGCAAGGAAGGATTTAGAACTTTTAGCGGAGTTTCTGGTCGAGAGGGAATTTTGATGGGAGAGCTCAAGCTCTCCGATTATTCCTCCGATATCGCTATCCTGTCCCCGTTCCTTCTCATAGTATCGGCTCTGGCAGTTCCATGGGTTGAAGTTTCCTTGAGCTCCTTGGTTGATGCCCTTTACTTCCTCCTGCCGTGGGTTTTAGTGGTTCCGCTCCACGAGGGCCTCCATGCCTTGACGGTAAAGCTCCTCCGAGCCAAAGTGAGGTTCGGAGTTACGACGATTGGCAAGGTTGCTTTAGTGCCGTACGTGGCCGTCGGGACTCCCTTACCTGCGAAGAGGTACACGCTCGTTTCCCTATCTCCACTGGTACTCTCTGCCATTTCCTTTTCCCTTGCCTGGGCCCTCCGCTCCGATTTCTGGGCGCTCATTTACATCTTCAATACAGCGGGAATGGCGGGCGACTTCCTTACTGCGCTCGTGCTCTTAAAAATGCCCGGAGATGCAAAGGTCTTCGACGAGGGAACAGTTCTCCGCTCAAAAAATGAGATGCCAAGACCTTACCCGTTATGGGTTTCGTCACTTCTAAAGGCCCTTATAGTGCTGGCTTTCCTGTTAGTCCTCTTCCTCGGCCGTGTGGAAGTTGTAGTCGAGAGGTGAACTTTCCGCCAGAATCCACCCAACCGGCGGGTGCTCGGTTCCTTTCTTCCACTTCTCGTAGGCTCTATCCCACCTTTTTAAAAGCTCGGCGCGCTTTTTCCCATCTTTTATTCTCTCCACGTACTCCCGCGGGATGTATGCCAGGTAGTGCGGAAGGCCAGGCTCAAAGGTTCCGTTCTCTATTACATTCCCTCCCGCTTTCTCGACAATCTCCACGAGCCTCTCAAGTGTTGGGTAGTGCAGGTCGTCCTTTTCACCGAACAGCGCCTCAAAGATTTCCTCGCGGAGGTTGTATAGCTCCAAATGTGCCCTCTGCCTCTCGTTGGTCGCTACCGGCAGGCTCTCGGCTATGAAGACTCGTCCAGAGACTCTGAGCATCTCGGAGATAACCTTTACCATTGTCTCCTCATTTTTCAGGCTCCTAACTCCATGGATGAGGACGGCCAAATCGAAGGTTTTGAACGGAAAGGGAAGCTCCCTCGCGTCGAGCTTTAGGGGGATTATCCTGTGCTTAACCCCAGTAACTGAAGTTATCTCCTCGAAGAAGCGCCACCTTGATTTATCAACGGCCACAACGCGACCGGTTTCACCGACGAGATATGCGAGCGGAACGGTCGTTAGGGCATGTGCGCCGCAGCCTATTTCAAGGACGTTCATTCCCTCTCTTATCGGAGAGAACTGCAGGACGCGGAATCGCTCGAGCATCTCATGATGAAGCCAATTGGGTGGTAGCGGGGACTCGTTCCGGGGCGGGATTTTAGAGAGGATTTCTCTTTTGAATGTTTCTTCGCCAAAAAACATGGACAACACCGCAAAATGCTAAAGGGCTTTTCTTTAAGGTGTTTTCGGAGAAAAGGTTTTATAATGTGGGGTTGAAGTAATTACTGGTACGAATTTTTGATTCTTCCTGTTCTGGAATTTCTGGGGGAATTATGTTTATTCCCCTTGCATGGTCATGAAAATCCTTTACTCTGGCTCTGTTTCTTTTAGGTGGTTCAAAGTTAAGTGGTATTAATTAAATTACTATGACTATTTCCTAAACTGGCTTAAAACTCACGAAGTGCCTGGGAGTGAAGTTACAGCAAGCTCATCTCCATGGCTTCCCACGATATATCAGCCACTCGTTGACATAAACGGCGATCCGGGTATTCTTCATGGTGGAAAGGATCCCTATGGTCCCTTCGAAGGAGACAACGGAATTGTAAAGGTGTATTGGTACATGCACATGACTCAAGTTGGACCAATATTTGAAATTACCATTGTTTACAAAGATGAAGATGACCCAATTTGGGAATTGGACAAGAGCTATGATGCATATAGATGGATGAAGTATGGACGCATAGAGGACATAGAGACATTCTATTATTATGCTTGGTACAATAAAGCAGATTTTCCATCAATATATTCAACTGACGAATTCTTTGATAATCCTTTCCACGGGCCCCATGGGGATAAATACGGGGAGTCATACAAAGCTATATATATCAACACATGGAACCATGCCATGAGTGCTCAAGTGGATTCAAACCCGAACCTTAAGAAAAAGGTATGGGAGCCTGGAGATTATCCAACAAAAGAGGGAACCAGGGAAGATGCAGAAAACGACTATTAATGAGGGGGGTGTCGTCTAATGCACAAAAAACTTCCAGAGCTTGCTTTTTTAATTTTCTTTTTGACTTTGTGGTTTTCTTCGTGGTTGAAAAAAGCCTACTGGATAGAGCTAGCGTCATTATTGGGGCTCTTTGTGGTGGGATACGCTTTCAAATCTTCACTACGATGGAAACTGACGATTGGAGGCTTAGTCCTGGCAATCTCTCTGCCCCTTGTTACATTGACGTTGGGAAAAGCATGGTACTGGGTTACCGTTTTTATGGCACTACCTCCATATTACCTAGGCTCACTGATCAGGCTGTCGAGAACGCCTTTGAAGGCACTGGGTATTTCGGCCCTAATGCTTGTTCCCTTTGTAATTCCCCTTCATTTGAATTTTTACGTCTGGACTGCTATAGCTCTTTACTGGCTAGTTTTGGGTGTGGTCGGTGGTTACTTCCATTCCTCCTATTTGGAAGTACTAATCCCTTCTCTCGTAGTCTACACTCTCAGCTTGGTTATTGTGGTAACTCCCACCTTCACAATCACAGAAGACCAGCTCCTGAAGGTGGCAGCTCTGGTTCTCCTCCTGCCGTTTTATCCAGTTGGTGCGGTGATTACAATGAGTTTAAAAGGGAAATAGAAAAATGACTCACTCCACATAAACGGCGGGCTTCAGTGGCATCGCCTGCCTCTTCTTTCCTCCCTTGTCCTCCTCGGCGTTGATGATTATCTCCAGGCCGAGCTCCTTCTCAATGAAGTCCTTTGCCTCTCTAAGTGCTTTCTCCTCGTTTATCCTCTTTACTTCGAAGGCTCTGTCCCTTATCAGCCTCTGGATGAGCCTGCTTACCTCCTTGCCGTGCTTCCTCATCTCCTGCTCTTTCATCAGTTCGGCCATCGCTGACTTGAAGTCCCTTTTCTCTGCCACAACTTCAACCACTTTCCACTTCCACTCGGGGGCAGTGTAGATGTAGGCCCTCTTTGCATTTTCGAGCTTGGCTACCCTTATTATTTCCTTGATGTCCTCGATGACCGACTGGACGAACTGCTCTTCAGCCTCTACCGTCTCGTTCCACCACTCTTCAACCGGTTCAGGCCATTTCGCCAGGCTTACGAAGCCCTCTCCGCCGAGCTTCTCCCACAGTTCCTCGCTTATGTGGGGTGTAAACGGCGCCATGAGCCTGACCCAGATTTCTGCCAGCTTTCTCAATACGTAGCGCTTCGCCTCGTCGTCTCTACCATCGGTTCTGCGCATGTACCAGCGCAGGTCGTTTAAAACCGTGTAGAAGGCCCACTGCACTGCCGTCCTAGTCCTAAACTCCTCAAGGGCTTTCGTTGCCCCCTCTATGGCCTTATTAAGGCGGTGGAGCATCCACTTATCGATGTCCTTGAGTTCAACGCCTTCCTTAGCTTCATAGGTCGAGAAGCCGCTCACCAGCTCGTAGAACCTCTCGACCTGCCTGCGGAGCTTTCCTACCTCTTTCCTGCGCCAGTCGAAGTCGCTGTCGTGCTCGGCAAGGCTCATTATGTAGAGCCTCACCACATCTGCACCGTTCTCCTCGATTGCATCTATGAAGTTCAGCACGTTACCCTTGCTCTTGCTCATCTTCTGTCCTTCCAGCGTTCCGAAGCCGTTGACAGCGATGCCCCTTGGCCAGTGCTCCTTCCTGAATATTGCGGTGTGGTTGAAGATGAAGAACGTCAGGTGGTTTGGTATGAGGTCTTTGGCGGAGCAACGCCAGTCTAGGGGATACCAGTACTCGAACTCCTCCTTCATCTCGTGGATTGTCTCCGCGGGAATTCCCGTCTTCTCCTCAAGCTCTTTCTCGCGCTCCTCGCTGAAGTTCTCCCTAAACAGGTAGTCGAAGAACTCCCTCGTGAGCTTCTCTGGATTGAGTTTGCCCTCCTTCCTCAGCTGGTTGATGTGTCTGCTTATAGTGTAGTATGCCATGTAGATTGTTGAATCACTCAGGCTCTCAATGACCCAGTCGGGGTCCCATGGGAGCGGCGTTCCAAGGCCAACCTTCCTCGCGCAGGCCTTCTTGTCGAGCCAGTCTATCACAGCCTCGAACTGCGCCCTTCTGCTCTCCGGGTAAATCGTCATGTTGGCCAAAGCCTCCCTCGCCTTCTCCTTCCACTCCGGATTTCCGTAGTCAATGAACCACTGGTCGTGGATTATCTTGATGACAGCCTGATTGCCAAACCTTGAAATGACGGGCTTTTCCGCGAACTCGTACATTATCTCGGCTATGCCTTTCTCCATCAGCTCCTTCGCGATGAGGTCCTTAACCTCCTGCACGGGTTTTCCGGCGTAGGGCTCTATCTTAAAGTGTCCCTTGTGGTACTCCGCCTTGTAGATGGTCTTCGTCGCTTCCTCAAGCTTCTCCTTGTCCTTCTGGCTCTTGATTCCAAGCTTCTCAACCTCTTCCACCGCCGGGAAGTCGCCGTAACCCTCAAGCTCAATCAGCGATATATAGGTGATGTCCTCCAGAACGCGCGGGTCTATGTCGTATTTGAGCAGAATCTCCGTCTCCTTCTTCAGGTCTTCCAAGGCTATGTGGTCGAAGGGAGCGTGAGCCGGAACGCTCATGACCACTCCGGTCGCGTTGTCCGGGTCAACGAACTCCGCGGGGAGGATAATGATTTCATCTCCAGTAACCGGGTTCTTCACGTATTTGCCGATGAGCCTCTCGCCTTTGAACTCCTCTATGACCTCTATCTCCCTGTCCTGGAAGGAGAGCTTGTAAGCGGCCTCCTTGCTGACTATCCAGGTCTCCTCTCTCTCACCGCGCTTAACTTTGGCTTTGACGTAGGTCGCGTTGGGGTTCAGCCACATGTTTGTGACGCCGTAGACCGTCTCGGGTCTGAGGGTTGCGGCAGGGAGGTATACAACTTCGCCGTTCTCCTCAAGGATGAACTTGATTATGACGTACTCAAGGATTTGAACGTCTTCGCCCTCCATTATGTCGTGGTCTCCCAATGGCGTGCCAACTACCGGGTCCCAGCGAACGCGGTGCGCTCCCTTAACGACCAGCCCCATATCTTTCAACGTCCAGAACTGCCATTCGATGAACTTGCTGAAGGGCGGGAACAGCGAAGTCGTGTGGAATTCCCTGCTCCAGTCAACGCTAAAGCCGGCCCTTATGAAGGTTTCCTTTGCGGACTTCATGAAGTACTTGACGATTTCCTTCGGGTCCTCGAACTTCCAGAGGATTTCCTCGGGAACTTTGTAAACGTCGCGGTAGATGTGTATCGTCTTGGGGTCGCGGTTCTTTATCCTCTCGGCGATACCGACTATCGGAGCTCCTGTGATGTGCCACGCCATTGGAAAGAGCACGTTGTATCCCTGCATTCTCTTAAAGCGCGCTATAACGTCTGGAATCGTGTAGGTTCTCGCGTGGCCGACGTGGAGGTGGCCCGAAAGGTAGGGAAAGGCTACCGTTATGTAGAACTTCTTCTCCTTGGGCTTGGCTTTTCTGTCGGGTTCGAAGATTCTCTCCTCTAACCAGCGCTTCTGCCACTTCTCCTCAATGGCCTTGAAGTCAATCTTGGTCATTTCCAAAACCTCCTTATTGTCTTTAATTTTCCCAGAAGAGAGTCACGAATAGGGGGGTTATCGGTGAAATTAGGCATTTGAGTGCCAGCGGAGAAGACACTCCCCCCTCATCGGCATCGGAGCGAGTAACGGCTTTAAGTATTTAAGGTTTTTGGGC
>NZ_WAKV01000069.1 GCF_015523185.1 Thermococcus sp. | reverse complement strand
AGCTTCATTTGCTCCTTGGAGAGTGTTTCACTCTAAAACGGCGTCCTTCGGACGCTAAAAACAAAGTTGAAACTGATTGAGGGTTTCGTTTAGTGTTAAACCCTAACTTGAATTGCCTTTTGTTAATGCACGACTAATCTTTGCCCTTTTGGATGGTAAGGGCCATTTTTGGTCAAGCTTTCCCAAAGCTTGTTCGCCTGCGCAAAGTTTGATTGAGGTTTGTGATTCTTTTCTAAGGATTTTTAGAGTGTTTGCGCTTTTGGACGGCCTTTAAATTGGGAATTCGCTCTTAAAAGTCCAGTGGAGCGCGGTTTTAATTCTTAAGAGGCACTCCTTCTGAGCGCGGAGAATGTAAACACCAATACAAATGCTTCCCCTCAAGAAACTCCCGCCTTAACTGGCCTTATGAGAGTATAAACCTTTAGGAAAGAGCGCTCAAAAGGAACCCCTGCCTTTGATGAAACTTCTAGAAAGGGAAGTTTTTGTGGAGCCCCGGGCGGGGTTTGAACCCGCGACCTGCCGCTTACCAAGCGGCCGCTCCACCAGGCTGAGCCACCGGGGCGTCGTTGATACGATGGACGGAGCCTTTATAAATTTTTCCCTCCGAGCTTCTCGACGAGTCCCTCAAGAACCTCCTTGAAGGCCGAAGCGTCAATCCACTTTATGCCCATCTTCTGGGCCCACGTCAGTATTCCAACGTCCGCCGAAACAATAGTAGCATCGAGCTCTTTGGCGAGGAGAATCAGTTCAAAGTCCTCCTTGCTGTCAACTATCCCCTCGCGGAGGGCTTTTCGGTAGTTCCTTCTAAGCTTCTGGATTACCTTGTCAACGTTGTCCATTTCAATTACGCTCTCGCGAACGGCCTTCTCGGCAACCCTCAGGCCCTTATCAACCCTTCTCCTTATGTCGTCTATCAGCTCGTAAACCACGAAGGCCGGAATCTTTAGGTCGTGTAGGTTAGGTGGCTTCTTGATGATGTAGAGCTCTATCTCTGGTTTCAGTCCCTCATCAACGAAGTGCATAACCTCCCTGTAGATTCCGGGTGGCATGTAGAACTCTACCTTGCCGAAGAGTTTCTCTGCGTATCCAAGGAAGGTTCTCATGGCCTCCGTTGGGTTAGCCCCGAAGTCCTTTCTGATTTCTGGATTCACGAATACGCTGGTGTCAAGAACGAACCTCAGAGTCATCAGCCACCACAAGGTTATTTAGGGTCGGGACTTTAAAAAGTTGGGTGGAAGCATGAAGGTTGGCGTCGCCTTCGGTGTTAGTGAACTCGCAAATCCAAAGTCATTTGAGAAAAAGGCTTCTGAATTTCTTACGGCCCTTGCTGGGGACTTCGACGTGGTTGGTGGCTTTATGCTAAGCTCAAGGGCGGACTTTAAGAATGCAAAGGGGGAGCTCAACTTCAACGGTGTTGATGCCATAGTCCTCTACCCCCTGACCGGTGGAACCGAGGGGTTCCTCAAGGAGTTCTTCGTCTTCAGAAGGCCCACCGTTATCTTCGGGGACCCCTTCAACAACTCCCTAGCGGCTGGAATCGAAATCAGGGAGTTCCTGCGCGAGAGGCTCGTTCCTTCAACCCTTGTTAAGGACCTGGACGAACTCAAAGCGGCCCTGCTTGCCTATGAAGACGCCCTCGAAACGCTGGAACCCTTTCTCCGTGCGAGGCTTGGCTTAATAGGCAGAGTCTCCCCATGGCTCGTCAACGAAGGGTTCGAGCTCCCCTACACTAGGATTAGCCTCAAGAAGTTCTACGAGTACTACGACAAGACAAGCGACGATGACGGGTGGAAGGTCGTTGAGGACGTTTTTGAGGGAGCTGAAGAAATAAAGGAGCCCGGGAAGGAGGCCCTAATGAAGGCTGGAAGGATATACCTTGCCATCAGGGAAATCCTGCGTGACTACAAGCTCGATGGATTCACGATAGGTTGCTTCGACCTCATAGGAAAGCTCAACGCAACGCCGTGTTTGGCCCTGGCAATGTTCAACGCCGAGGGGATTCCGGCTGGCTGTGAGGGTGAGCTCAACTCCCTCCTTGGGATGTACATCATCAGGAAATACTTTGACAAGCCAGCCTTCATGGGCAACGTGGCCGACTTTGGGGAAAACTACGTTATACTCGCCCACTGCACAGCGCCCCTCCTCTGGCGTTATAGACTGAGGAGCCACTTCGAGAGCGGTATCGGTGTTGGTGTTGACGTAGAGTTCCCAAAGGGAAAGGCAAGCCTCTTTAAGGTTCGCGGAAGGCGCGCTGTCGTTGCGGGCGTTGAGGTTCTTGGCAACGAGCATCTCGAAAATAGGTGCAGAACTCAGGTTAGGCTGAAGGTTGAAGATGCCCCCGAGTTCCTCGATGGAACGCTCGGGAATCATCACCTGCTGACATACGTTGACCCAGAGGAGCTGGCCGATTTACTGAGCGAAATTGGGTTTGAGGTTATGTTTTACTGAGCTCCCCTTTCACTTCTATACCAAAAGGTTATAGCCCCTAAATCTACCAATCATTAGAGGGGTGATGAGAAAATGAGACCTGCTCAGGCCGCTATAGAATACCTATTCATGATTGCACTAGCGCTTACAATGGTTCTTATAGCAGTTCGACTGGTGCACAGAACGGCCCAGACTGCAACGGAGAGCATGAACAGAACAAACAAAAAAATAATTGAAATCCTGAAAAATATGACTAATCAGTCCTGAACCTTTCCAAGCATCCCTATGGCTATAAGTCCCAGCCCTAGGACGATGGGTATCGGATGGAGCGAGGCCGCGATGAAGGCCACCGCAATTATTGCTATTCTGTAGTACATCTTTAGGTGCCCCTTGAGCCATCCAGTAAAGCCAACGGACAGCATGTAGAGAACCAGTATCGTCGCGAAGAGGTCGTAGAGCACCGTCCCAACCATTGCTGGCGTCCAGTCTTTGACGGTTATGAGGAACATCTCTGGATGGGTGAAGTAGATATATGGCCCGATATAACCGGCTATTGCGTAGCGAACTGCGTTTAGAGCCGTCTTCCAGAAGTCGCCTCCGGCTAATGCCGAACCTGCGTAGCTGGCCAGTGCCACCGGTGGTGTTATGTCCGCGAGGATTCCGAAGTAGAACACGAAGAAGTGTGCCGCTAGGAGTGCTATGGCGGTTGCAAAGCCGGGAACCGGCTGGTTGTATGGGTAAACCGAGCTGACCGCCTGATAGATGGCCGGTGCCATGACGAGGGACGTTATGATGTAGTTCGCCGTTGTTGGAACACCCATACCGAGGATTAGGCTGAATACCATGGTAACTATGAGGAGTAGCCAGAGGTTTCCACCGGTTAGCTCCGCCAGACGGTAGCCGAGGGAGTTTGCAAGGCCTGTTATAGTCAGCGAACCCTGGATGAGTCCAGCGCTAGCGGCCGCGAGCATGACAGCAGTGCTGGTCTTTCCTGCTTCAATCATCGACTCGTAGGTGGCGGAGAACATCTTTTTCCCGTCCTTACTCTTGGAGATTGCCCCAACAATCAGGGAGAAAACTATCCCGAAGATTCCTGTCATGAAGAGTAGGTTCTCTCTGCGGACACCAATGGCCTGATTAAGGGCGATGAACCCTAGGAAGAGTAGAGTGATATAAAGCTTTTCGTTGAAGGTAACCTCCTTCTTTAAAACTGCCAGAACCAGGAGTAGTCCCATCAGTCCTAGGAGCACCGCAGTTCCCTTTCCGTAAAACATCAGCAGGGTTCCAACAAGGACTATTGCAACGTAAAGGGCCTCATTGCCTTGAATCTCGTCCTTCGATATCCATGCGACCCAGATGGCAACACCCAGGGAGGAGATTGCCGCTATGTGGGCGGGGATTCCCCAGACGAGGGCGACCGTTATGACGGCTATGGGGAGGAGAATGTAGCTCTTTCTCAGGAAATAGCGTATCGGTTTGAAGTGTTCCTTGGGCATGCCCTTGAGGCCGAGCCTCTTGGTTTCCCTGTCTATGAAGAGGTAAACCCCCGAGTAGTAGACGAGGGCCGGAATGACCGCGGCGATGATTATCTTGTTATATGGGACCCCCAAGAATTCTGCCATAATAAAGGCCGCGGCACCCATTATAGGAGGCATGAGTTGGCCACCGGTGGAGGCAACAGGTTCAACTGCACCGGCTATTTCAGGCGGATAGCCAGCTTTCTTCATTAGGGGTATCGTAAAGGTTCCAGTTGTGAGAACGTTAGCGACGCTTGAGCCACTGACAGTTCCCATAAGTCCACTAGCTATAACTGCCGCCTTCGCGGGTCCTCCGGGACGGGAGCCGAAGAGGCTTATCATAAACTCTGTGATATAGTCGCTTACCCCAATCTTGAGCAGGAACGCCCCAAAGAATATGAAGGCAAAGACATAGATTGTCATGACGTAGAGCGGCGTCGCGAATATTCCCTCGCTCGCAAGGTACATATGCTCGGCGAACACTGTCCAGTTGAAGCCTATGTTCTGTATTGCGTAGCCCAAGAACACCAGAACCACTAGGGGTAGAACCCACCCGATAACCCTCCTTGTGGCTTCAAGGACCACAAAGATGGCCAGCAATGCGAAGATTATGTCGCGCTGGTAGACGGTGGCCGTTTCCGCGTAGCTTGGATACCTAAAGAAAAGGTAGAACATTGCAATGAGGCTAAGGCCAATGAATACGAAATCTACCGGCTGAACTCTGTGCATGCTCTCCTTGGTTCTCCTCATCGGGTACAACAAGTACGCTATGAGGAGTATCATTGCCAGGACAAAGGCTTCACCCTGCTGGCTCTGAAATGTGTACAGGAGAAAGTTCAATTTTATCCCAAGCCTAGAGAGCATATCGTAAAGGGCACCATTAAAGTTGAAGATGAACAGAATCTCATAAATACCGATGAGAATCGCGGCGACAGTTACAATCTTGTCAAACAACGGGGGAAGTTTCCTTGTCCTGCTTATAACCTCTTCAAGTTTTTCGATATCAACCCTTTCCTCTTCTACCAACCTCAACACCTCCCGATGATTACCAAAATTAGGGGACATCTCTCAACACGGAAATGGACAAGCCCTGGGACTGGGGGCTTGATTACGGTTTTGTTGTCCACAAGGATTTTGGGCCTGTTGAAGGGTATGAACCAGTAGTCGAGACTCTTTCCGAGTGGCTGGTCCACGAGCTTGTAGTAGTAATCACCCTCCCTCCCCTGGATGTCCTCAGGGAGGCCGGCCCCAAAGTCTTTCCAGAGCATCTTTCTGACGAACATCCCGCTTGAATTGGCCTCAATGACCTCTATTACCTCGCTGTGCTCCACACTGTGGTTGTACTCAATCCTTAGCCATGCATCGCCAAGGGGATAGACATACGAGGATGATTGGGTCTCTATTACCAATGAGTTAACCGGAAAAATGGCTGTGGCGAGGAGTATAATGGCAAAAAAGAAAAGGGCCCTTTTCAAGGCCCTCACCCGCTCGGTGGCTTGATGTTGTCTGGAACGTTGAGCCCCTTCTCCTCGTAGTACTTGTAGGCACCTGGGTGGAGCGGTATGCTCATACCGTCGAGGGCTGTGTCAAGGCTTATGTACTTGGCCTTCTGGTGGACGGCGCGGAGGGCGTCAACGTTGTCGAAGAGAACCTTAGTCATCTCATAAACGACGTCATCCGGAAGGCTCGCGCTGACGACAAGAATGGCCTTAACGGCCAGGGTTGGTGTATCTTCGGTCATTCCCTTGTAGGTGTCCTTGGGGAGAACCTGCCTGACGTAGAAGATGTAGCCCTCACTCTTGAGCTTGTTGAGGACGTCATCAGAAATCGGGATGACCCTAACTGGGGTTGTAACGGCTATCTGGGTTATAGCTGGAGTAGGGGCTCCGGAAACTATAACAGCGGCGTCAATCTGGCCAAGTTTGAGTGCCTGAGCGGCTTGGCTGAAGTCCTGATTGACTTTCTGAATCTTGTCCCAGACTCCAGCGGCCTTGAGAATCTGCTCTGCGGCGACTGCCGTTCCGCTACCGGGGGCGCCTATGGCCACCTTCTTACCTGCCAAGTCCTGAAGGCTCTTTATGTCGCTGTCAGCCCTGACAACGAACTGGACAGTTTCAGGGTAAAGGGCCGCAACACCGCGAAGGTTCTTTATCGGCTTGCCCTCGAACATATAAAGCCCGTGGTATGCATAGTAAGCCACATCGTTCTGCATTATAGCGGCTTGGGCGTTGCCATCGCCGATTGCTTTGGCGTTAGAAACGCTCGCACCGCTTGTAACCGCTTTAGCTTTTATCCCCGCCTTGTTAAGAAGCTCCGCATATTTTGAACCGAGAGGGTAGTAAACTCCGCTGGTTCCACCAGTGTAGATAGTTATTGTCCCTGAGAATGTTGCGGTTTCACTACTTTGAGTTGCTGGGCTCTTGCTTCCGGTAGCACTGGCTGTTTCTGTGCTTTGTCCTCCACCTATACACCCAGCGACCACTATAGAAAGCACCAAAACGGCCACAAGGGCCAGGGTTGTTAACTTCTTCAAATTTCCCACCTCCCCATCAATGCGCACAATATGGCCACATGGCCATATTAGTCTATTAATGCACCATTCTTTTTTAAATAGTTTGCGTTACAACTTCGAAAAACTCGCAAAATGTTATGCGTTTTTTCTATCAATTTTCATAGAATCCCCGGTAGTTTTGGACATCAGTGTGTTCAGGCATAATGTTTTATATGCCAGCTTCAAACCGAGTCCCGGTGATAGTAAGATGGATGTCATAATGACAACAAAAGTTGACTTAGCCTCAATGAACATAATGAAAAAGCTCATCGAGAACTTTGGCTTTAAGGAAACTGACATGGTCTTTGACGGCAACCCCGTTTATCGCAACGGTAAAACGTTAATCTTGACAACCAACGATGAGATGATTTACTACGACAACCTCGACAAGACTATCGAGAGTCAGCTCGGCTTCAAGCCTGAAATCATAGCTTTTGCCTCCCGCCACTCAAGCAAGCAGAAGTTACCTGCTCTGACAACCCACGTCACCGGGAACTGGGGAAAGGCGATGTACGGTGGAAAGGACGGGAGCCTCGCGATAGCGGTGCCGAGCGCAATGAAACTGGCACTCCTCAAGATGAACGAACTGAACGACCTCGGCTGGACCGTCTGCTATGAAGCCACCCACCATGGACCGAGCGAGCTTGACGTTCCGAGCTTTTTCATCGAGATAGGTTCAAGCGAGGAGGAATGGGTAAATGACAGGGCGGGTGAGATAATAGCCGAGACTATAGTCCACGTCCTTGACAACTATAAGAGGGTCAAGTTCAAGGTTGCCGTCGGGATAGGCGGCGGTCACTACGCGCCAAAGCAGACGAAACGTGCCCTAGAGACCGATTTGGCCTTCGGCCATATCGCGCCAAAATACACCCACCCCCTTCCAAAGGAGATGCTCATCAAGGCTATCAAAAGAACCGTTGAGAAAGTTGATGCTGTCTATGTTGATTGGAAGGGTAGCAAAGGAGAAACCAGACAACTGGCGAAGGGCCTAGCGGAGGAGCTCGGCCTTGAGTTCATCCGGGATTGAGCCGAAACCTTTAAAGAGACCTGGGGGCAGTTAAGTTCAGTTTCGGGTTAGCTAAGTTTATATACCACTCCCCTACAAACTCCAAAGGGTGTTAAACTCTTCGGAGGGTGAAAAGATGCTGAAGCTGATTGAAGATGCCATCGAGAGGACCTCGGCGGCCCAGCCGAAGGCCGTCCCAGAGGTTCAGCCTCAGTCAGACATAGATGAGGAGCTTAAAAAGCTCCTTGAGCAGATTCAGGCTAAGATATACGTCGTCGGTGTCGGCGGTGCTGGCTGTAACACCGTTAACAGGATGATGCAAGTTGGAATAGAGGGTGCCAAGATAATTGCAATCAACGCAGACGCCCAGGATCTCCTCAAGATTAGGGCTCACAAGAAGATACTCATTGGAAAGGAACTCACCCGTGGTCTCGGTGCCGGAAACAACCCGAAAGTGGGTGAGGAAGCGGCCAGAGAAAGCGAGAGGGAAATAAGGGAGGCACTGGAAGGGGCTGACATGGTCTTCATTACCTGTGGTCTCGGAGGTGGAACCGGAACTGGTGCGGCTCCGGTTGTTGCCGAGATAGCTAAGAAGATGGGTGCCCTCACCGTTGCTGTCGTCACGCTTCCCTTCACCGTTGAAGGGATAAGGCGCATCAAAAACGCCGAGTACGGCCTTGAAAAGCTCAGAAAGAACACCGACACGGTAATAGTCATCCCAAACGACAAGCTCATGGAAGTTGCTCCTAACCTGCCGATACACATGGCCTTCAAGGTTGCGGACGAGATACTGGTTCAGGCCGTTAAGGGTATAACCGAGCTCATAACCAAGCCCGGACTTGTTAACCTCGACTTCAACGATGTTAGGGCAGTCATGAAGGACGGTGGCGTGGCAATGATAGGCATAGGTGAGAGCGACAGCGAGAAGAGGGCTTTAGAAGCTGCTCAGCAGGCCCTTAACAGTCCGCTCCTCGACGTTGATATCAGCGGTGCGAAGGGCGCTTTGATAAGCATCAGCGGAAGCGACGTTAAGCTTGAAGAAGCCCAGCAGATAATCGAGCTCGTTACGAGCAAGCTCGACCCAGAGGCTCAGGTCATCTGGGGAATCCAGCTGGATGAGGAGCTCGGCAAGATGATTAGAATCCTCCTCGTCGTTACAGGTGTTAGCTCGCCGTACGCCGTTGCAGAGGAAGAGGAGAACCCCTACGTTGGCGAGGAAGAGAAGAGGACAATCAGGCTTGACCTCGATGAGCTTTGAACAGCTTAATAACTTTTTACGGGGTGAGAAAAGTGGCAAACATCGTCGAAAACATTAAAACCTTCCTCCACGAATCCAAGAGGGTTCTGATGGTCACGAGAAAGCCTGGAATGAAGGAGTTCAAGCTCGCAGTCAAGATTACGGGAGTTGGGATGATTATCATTGGCCTGATTGGTATGCTCATCAGGATGATTGGCTACTTCATCACGGGCTCGTGAGGGTTGCACCATGGCCGAGGGAAAGATATTCACCGTCAGCGTTACCGTTGGTCAAGAAACAACTACTGCAAACTTGATTTACAGTAAAGCAAAAACGTACAACATCCCAATCCAGGCCATACTAGCCCCGAGTAAGGTTAAAGGTTATATCTTCGTTGAGGCCCCAAGCAAGAGCGCCGTTGATGAAGCTATAAGGGGTATCCGCCACGCCAAGCGCGTTCTCCCGGGCGAGATTCCCTTCCACGAGATTGAGCACTTCCTTGAGGAGAAGCCAGCCGTTAGCGGTTTCGAGCCGGGGGACATCGTTGAGCTCATTGCCGGCCCGTTCAAGGGCGAGAAGGCCAAGGTTGTCAGGGTTGATGAGAGCAAGGACGAAATCGTCGTCGAGCTCATTGGCTCAATCGTCCCGATACCGGTCACGGTGAGGGGCGAATACGTTAGACTTATAAGCAAACGCCAGAAGGAGTGACAGGCCCGAGACAAAAGTAAAGGTGGTGAGATAAATGCCACAGGTTGTCGAAGTCCTCGTTGAAGGTGGAAAAGCTACACCCGGACCTCCGCTCGGTCCTGCCATCGGTCCCCTAGGACTGAACGTTAAACAGGTTGTTGACGAGATAAACAAGGCCACGAAGGAATTCGAGGGAATGCAGGTTCCCGTCAAGATTATCGTTGAGGACCCCAAGAAGAAGACCTTCAGGATTGAGGTCGGTATTCCGCCGACCAGCCAGCTCATAAAGAAGGAGCTCGGCATTCCGAAGGGCTCAAGTGAGGCCGGCCACACCCCGGTCGGGAACCTCACCATGGAGCAGGTCGTCAAGATAGCCAAGATGAAGATTGACCAGATGCTCGCACCGACGCTTAAGGCAGCTGCCAAGGAAGTCATTGGAACGGCCCTCAGTATGGGCGTTACCGTCGAGGGCAAGGACCCAAGGGAAGTTCAGAGGGAAATTGACGAAGGACTCTACGACGAGATTTTTGAGAAAGCTGAAGAGTGAGGGAAAACTTTAAAAATCCCTCCTTTTACGCATCTTTGACTTTTTCGGCTTAAATCGAAAAACGAAAGGGAGGGCTGTAAATGGCCTTCGACAGGCAGAAACTCGTGGAAGCGGTGAAGGAGGCGAAGGCCCGGGCTAAGCCGCGTAACTTCACACAGACCGTCGAGATAGCAGTCAACCTCAAGGATATAGACCTCCGCAAGCCGGAGAACAGGTTTAAGCTTGAGGTTGTACTGCCTCACGGTCGTGGGAAGGAGCCCAAAATCGCGGTCATCGCTGATGGTGCCGTTGCCGAGGCGGCTAAAAAGCTCGGGCTGGATGTTATTAGTGGAGAGCAGCTTGAGGAAATAGCGAAGAGCCCAAGGGAAGCGAGGAAGCTTGCGAAGCGCTACGACTTCTTCATAGCGGCGGCACCACTGATGCCAAAGATAGGTAAGTACCTCGGTAGGTACCTAGGTCCGAGGAACAAGATGCCACAGGTCGTTCCGCCGACCATGACTAACCTCGAGCCCATAGTGAACAAGCTCAAGAGAACAGTTAGGATACAGCTCAAGAACAACCCGGTTGTCCACGCCCCGATAGGAACCGAGGACATGGACGATGAGAAGCTCGCCGAAAACGCCGAGGCGGTTCTCAACGCTATCATCAACAAGCTCGAGCGTGGCGAGAACCAGGTGAAGTCAGTGTACGTGAAGACCACAATGGGCCCGGCCGTTAAGGTTGAGAGGTGAGGGAGATGGCCCACGTAGCCGAGTGGAAGAAGAAGGAAGTTGAAGAACTCACCAAGATAATCAAGAGCCACCCAGTGATTGCCCTCGTTGACGTGGCCGGTGTCCCCGCTTATCCGCTCAGCAAGATGCGTGACAAGCTCCGCGGGAAGGCGCTCCTCAGGGTCAGCAGGAACACCCTCATTGAGCTGGCTATAAAGAGGGCCGCTCAGGAGCTTGGTAAGCCGGACCTTGAGAAGCTCGCCGATTACATCGAGGGTGGCGCTGCCATACTTGCCACCGAGATGAACCCCTTCAAGCTCTACAAGCTCCTTGAGGAGAGCAAGACGCCGGCACCGGCCAAGCCCGGAGCAGTCGTTCCGAAGGACGTTGTCATTCCTGCCGGCCCTACCTCAATCCCACCGGGCCCGCTCGTCGGTGAGATGCAGGCCCTTGGAATCCCTGCGAGGATTGAGAAGGGTAAAGTTAGCATCCAGAAGGACTACACCGTGCTCAAGGCCGGTGAGGTTATAACCGAACAGCTCGCGAGAATACTCAACGCTTTGGGAATAGAACCTCTCGAGGTCGGTCTCAACCTGCTCGCGGCCTACGAGGACGGTATCGTTTACACACCTGATGTGCTGGCGATAGACGAGGAGGAGTACATCAACATGCTCCAGAAAGCCTACATGCACGCCTTCAATCTGTCGGTCAACACCGCCTACCCGACCAAGCAGACCATCGAGGCTATCATCCAGAAGGCCTTCCTTGGGGCCAAGAACGTTGCAGTCGAGGCCGGTTACATTACTCCAGAAACAGTCGAGGACATATTTGGCAGGGCTATACGTGCTGTCCTGCTCATAGCCCAGAACCTGCCTGAAGAGTTACTCGACGAGAAGACCAAAGAGCTTTTAAACGCTCAGGCCCAAGTGGCCGTTGCCGCTCCTCAACCAACCGAGGAGAAGGTTGAGGAGGCTGAGGAGGAAGAGGAAGAAGAGGAAGCCAGCGAAGAGGATGCGCTCGCTGGGCTGGGCGCTCTCTTCGGTTGAATTACTTTCCCTCGCATACGTGTGAATAAAAGAATGAAGATGATTGGAGGTGTGAAAAGATGGAGTATGTGTATGCCGCTCTGCTACTCCACGCCGCTGGTAAGGAGATAAACGAGGAGAACCTTAAGAAGGTCCTTGAGGCTGCTGGTGTTACCCCGGACGAGGCAAGGATAAAGGCCCTCGTTGCCGCTCTCGAGGGAGTTAACATCGACGAGGTCATCGAGAAGGCCGCCATGCCGGTTGCCGCTCCGGTCGCCGTTGCCGCCGCTCCCGCTCCGGCCGAGGGCGGTGCTGAGCAGGCTCAGGAGGAGGAAGAGGAGGAAGAGGAAGAGGTCAGCGAGGAGGAGGCCCTCGCTGGTCTCGGTGCCCTCTTCGGTTGAACTTCTTCTTTTTCTTTCAAACTTTAAATGTGGGTCTAAATTTTTTCTAGTGGCTTTTACTGAACCGCAAGCTTTATGTTTGGTTGACTTAACCCATGTAGGGTTGGGCCGGTGGCCTAGTCTGGACAGGGCGTCGGCCTTCGGAGCCGAAGGTCGCGGGTTCGAATCCCGCCCGGCCCGCCATCAGCCCTTGCAAAGCAAGCGCTGGCGGAAAAGTAGTGCCTTTTTTGGAGTGTTCCTTTATGGGTGGGTTTCTCATTTACTTGCCCCTTGAAAGTGTTTCATTTTCTAAACGGCGTCCGAAGGACGCCAAAACAGAGTTGAAACTGTTTTAACGTGGTTGTTTGGAGAGTAACCCCTCTTAGAGTTGCTTTCTGAGTAGTGCACAGCTAATCTCTTGCTTATTCCGAGGGCAAGGAAGGGCCATTTTTGGTCAAGCTTTTTCCAAAAGCTTGCTCGCGAAGTTTGACCAAGGTTTGTATGTCCTTTTGGGTTGCAGTTTTAATAGGGGTTTATTCTTGAACTTGCTTGTTTTTGGTGGTTTCTTTTTGGAATAACGCCCTT
>NZ_WAKV01000068.1 GCF_015523185.1 Thermococcus sp. | reverse complement strand
ATGTAGAACTTCACTTTATCACCCCCAAGAGTTTTCGAAAAATCTGTAAAAAATCGAAGGTTTTCCACCTTAAGTTTCTTTTCCTGATATTTTTGGCAAAACGACACAGATTCCCCAAATTCGGGAAACCTAATTCGTCAATGGGACAAAGGTTATTAGCCAATTCGCGAATTGGAGCCCATGATGGAAATAGACCTGGGCGGAATTGGAGTCCTCGTAACAGCATCGTCGAGGGGTATAGGCTTTAACGTCGCGAGGGAGCTCTTGAAAAGGAATGCGCGGGTTGTTATAAGCTCAAGAAACGGGGAAAACCTCCGAAAGGCACTCGACGAGCTCTCGAGCTACGGGGAAGTCTACGGAGTCAGGGCGAACCTGTTCAGTCAGAAGGACCTCGAGAACCTCGTAAAGGAGAGCTGGGAATTGCTTAAAGGCATTGATGCGCTCGTCTGGAACGCCGGAAACGTGAGATGCGAGCCCTGTCTTCTCCACGAGGCGGATTACATCGACTGGATTGAGGCGTCCGCCCTCCACACCGTAGCCCCGGGTTATCTCACGACCCTCCTCGTTCAGGCGTGGCTGGAAAAGAAGATGAAAGGCGTTCTCATCTACCTCAATTCCGTCTCAATCAAGGAGCCGATGCCACCTCTCGTTCTGGCCGACGTAACGCGGGCGGGACTCCTTCAGCTGACGAAGAGCGTCTCAAGAACCTATGGAAAGTATGGAATAAGGGCCTACAGCGTTCTGCTTGGAAGTTTTGACACCCCTGGCGCGAGGGAAAACCTGAGGAAACTCGCCGAGGAGCGGGGAGAAAGTTTTGAAGGGGTCTGGGAAAGGGAAGTGCTCTCAAGAACTCCACTCCACCGAACAGGAAAATGGAGCGAACTCGGCTCTCTGATAGCGTTTCTCCTCAGCGATAAAGCTGAATACATGCTCGGCTCGACGATTGTCATTGATGGGGCGATGACAAGGGGGATTGATATCTGAGAAATTTA
Source organism: Thermococcus sp. (assembly GCF_015523185.1). Taxonomy (NCBI): domain Archaea; kingdom Methanobacteriati; phylum Methanobacteriota; class Thermococci; order Thermococcales; family Thermococcaceae; genus Thermococcus; species Thermococcus sp. Next base: position 1,830 of record NZ_WAKV01000068.1, on the reverse strand, counting down.
ATCCGTCTCTAAAAAGCGAAAGGGTACCCAGGCTTCTCCGGGGCCTTCATTCTCCTTTTGGCGTCGCGCTCGGCCTTAAGTGGCTAGACGTACACCATAAGTGTCGTCATCTGTATCGCCCTTAGTGATATAAAGAACTTCAACGCTTAAAAACCTTTCGTTTTTGTATCACCAACAGTGATATAAAAGGGAGTCACTTCCCATAAAGGGTAACATAGGGGTCACCCTCAAACTCTGGGAAGGGTTTCACCTTTCCGTTTTCCACCAAAAGCCGTTCCTTTTCTCGGGTGAATTCGCCGAGCTCAAATGCAGTAATTCCATTTTTATGCAATTCTGCAATTAACTGGTTGGAATTTTCCGGGGGAGTTATGGCAATCAGCGTTCCCGTTGAGGAGACGCTCCAGGGCTCAAGGCCGTAGAAGTCCAAGACCTTTTCCACAAGGGGGTTAAGTCTCAGCCTATCGGAGTAAACCACGAAGCCAAGGCCAGAATTGTCGGCTATTTCATGGAGGGCAGTTAGTCCACCTTCCGTGGCGTCGTGCATACCCCTGACGAAGGGTCTGGCTATCAGGGCATCTGGTAGAACCGTTTCAAGCCTGTAGAGCGAGCGGAGTCTCGATAGTTTTCCCGGAGTTAGGAAACCCTTAAGCTCACGGGCCCGAAAGTAAGAGGCCGATACTGCAAATTCTAGGGCAACTTTACCCGTTACTATAATCCTGTCGCCGGGCTTCGCCAGCGGTAGTTTGAGCCCTTCCCTTTTGACGAGCCCCATGGCGGTGGTTGTTGCAACCAGCTCCCTCGCTGAGGGATAAACGCCCGTGTGTCCCCCGATTATCGCGCTCCCAAAGCGCCGGCATTCTCCGTTAAGGTCCCCCATGGTTCTTTCCAAAAACTCCCTCGAAGTCCCTGGCGGGAGGACAAAATCAATTACGAGCCACCTTGGTCTGGCCCCAAAGACGGCCACGTCGCTCGAAGCAAAGTGGTATGTGAAGAAGCCGAAGGTCTCGGCCGGAACGCCGAGCGTTGGGTCGGTGGCGACGATGAGGTAGTGCTCATCATCGTATTCCAGAACGGCGGAGTCAAACCCTTCTTTAGGCCCGTAAATTACCTTTCCGTCCTCAATTCCAAGGTTTGGAAAGATTACCTCCCTCAAGAGCTCGTTCCTCAGCTTTCCAAAGGGTAGCTTTTCCATCCATCTCACCTGAACCTCTCTATTATCTGGCGAACCTCCGAGAGCATCTCCTCGTCACAGTTCCAGCACATTATCTCGAAGCTCGGAACCCTAACGCTCACGCGAACCTTCCTCCTCCTCGCGATTTTGCTCACCTCGTAGTTAACCCTGTAAGCCAAGTCCATGAGCCTCTCTGTTACAATCTCCTCGCGGTCTATGTACTGGAGTGGACAGCCCTCGCGCCACTGTCTTCGTCGCGCGTGTTCATACATACGGTAGGGCTTTATTCCTACTTCCTCAGCAAGGGCCTCTACATCCTCGGCGGTGTACTTTATCAGGGGCCTGAAGAAGGGGATCCCTATCCTCGGGATGTCGCAGAGCCTTATATCGCCTTCACACTGGTCGAGGAGAGCACCTATGATTTTGTCGTTGGCGTTGTCGCCCTTCGCCAAAACGTCGAAGCCGTTGTTGAGGGCGAACCATTTCGCGTTCCAGAGCATTACCTTCTTGCAGTTGATGCACACCGGGCCCTTCCTGCCGGTTGCCTCGCGTAAGAGACCGTCCGTGACGTCAACAAGATAGTGCTTAACCCCGAGCCGTTTGGTGAACTTCATCGCCCAGTTGAGCGTTTCCTTCCAGCTCCAGCGGTGGAAGAATGT
>NZ_WAKV01000067.1 GCF_015523185.1 Thermococcus sp. | reverse complement strand
GACAACGCAACGTTCTATCTCTCAACGTACTCAATAAACGGCGAGAAGTGGCTCCTGAACCACGGGTTCGACGCCCTATACACCCTCTCCAACTTTGAGTGGATGTTGCACTACATACCCATTGGACAGTACTCATCTTGGCCATGGTACTTCCTGAACTTTAACAACTACTACCAAAGCTGGCAGGGCGGACACGCCGTCACAATAGTTGGATACACCGACACGGCAGTTACTCCTGACGGTCAGGGTGCCCTGGTTATGGTCAACTCATGGGGAACCGGATGGGGTGACAACGGCTACTGGAAGTTCTCTTACCAGGCCATTAGAAGTGCCGGAGAGAACTTCAACGTCTCCATAGATGGTGTTTTCAACACCAGCTTCCAGATTGAGTGGCCCACTATATATGGTGGAAGTACTGCCTTCGTTTACGTTCCGAAGGCCGCCAATTATACCCCGACTGCAATGATAACCCTAGGCATAAAGCACCCGCTCAGGGGGGAGATAATCGATGGAGTTTTTGATTACCTGAATGGCGAAACTGTCCCTGGAGGAATCCCGGTGGCAGTTTACGCCGTTGAGGGGAACCAGAAGGAGGAGCTTTGGGGGCAGAGCTTCCTGAACTTTATGATAGATGAGATCTGGGCCAACACCACAACTCCAGTTAACCTTTCAACCTGGGCAATTCCCCAGGCACACCCGTTCCCCAACAGTCCAATGGCATTCGATATCACGGGTGCACTTGAAAGCCTGTCATATTACGTCAATTCAGGACATCCGCTACCAAAAGCCCTTGAAGTCGTAGTAAGACTCAGGGACAAAGTTATCGACAACTACACTGGTAGCGTTTACGAGTACGGTCTGACTGTAATGACACCCGATGGACATCAAATTCAGGTGTCAAAGAACGACATCAACGTTGCAATACCCCAAGGAAAATACGTGAATATTACCATAGAGATACCGCTGGCACAGATGAAGAAGTATGTCGTATCCCATGGACACAGGGGCATTGTCAGGAAATCAAAATTTGAAGTAACTGCAGTAACTCTCGTTAAGCCAGAAAGTGCTTACTTATACATGAAGAACATTTTAAACGGAAAAGTCAAAAAGTTCAAGATGTCAACTACTGACGGTTTCTACTTTGTAATAAAGGGCTCATCACTTAGGGGGCTCAGACCTGGGCCCTACAAATACTGGATCGTCTTTGTCTACGGAAACGGCCAGAAACTTTCGTTGCCTGCCCATCGGGTCAACCTTGGACGGTGAACACTTTCCCTTTTTCTTTATTAGCTTCTGTTGTAATTGAGTGCGTCCCTAAGTATCTTTGCATGGTCAAAGGCCAGCGGAAGCTTCTCGGCCTCGTCAATCGGAACGACGTGGACTTCCTTCGCATCGTCACCAGCTTTGAGTTCACCCTCACCAAGGCAGAGGAAGGCAACCGAAACCGTGTGTCCCCTCGGATCCCTGTTCGGCTCGGAGTAAACTCCTACCATCCTTAGGATTCTGACGTCAAGACCTGTCTCTTCCTTTATCTCCCGTTTCAAAGCTTCCTCAATGGTTTCCCCGTACTCCACAAAGCCACCCGGCAGGGCAAAGCTGTTCTTAAAGGGTTCCCTCTTCCTCCTTACAAGAACGACACCGCCTTTGTAGAGGACAACACCGTCCACGGTAAGGCCTATGCACCTGTGGAGCTCGGCTCTTAGGCCGTGCTCTTCGGCAAGCCTCTTTACTTCCTCCCTGAATCCACTTATGTCTTTATCCTTGGGTGCTTTAACAAGAAGGACGTATCTGTCCATACCACTCACCTCAGGGAAGTCCCTTCTCATCAGCGTTCAGCGTGCTGACGTTTCATCATCGGTCATTTATTTTTTAGCTCAACCGCTTAAAGCCTCAACGGTTACTCTCTTTGAAAGCTCGCCCACTTCGTCCATCCCAAAATCAACCGAGCGGTACTTTAAGAAGAGCGCTGTAAAGGCAACGGCCCTCTTAAGGGACTGGATGAATGGGCAGTTCAAGTAAAAACCTGTGAAGGCACCGAGAAAGATGTCCCCAGCGCCCGTTGATTCCTCCACGTCCACCTTAACAGGGACGAAACGATAGGGTCTTCCGCGGAGGTAAGCGGTTCCAGGATTGGGTCCGTTGGAGAGCAGAAGAACGTCAAAGGAGTCGGGGTTTAGGGTGAGGTAGCCCATCTCATTCACATCTCCGTGGAGAACATTAACGCCCTTTAGGAAGGACCCGCCCCTTCTAATGAGCCTTACCTGACCCAGTTCAGGTGAGCGTATGAACCCCTGAACGTCTGCGGAGACAAGCTTGGCCCTCTCAACGGCATCTCTAACAAGTCCCTCTGGAATCTCGTTTGCAACGGGATTCAGCAGTATAGTATCGTATCTTCCAGCCGGAAGTTCGTTTATTGAAGAGGCGCGCGAGATTAGCCTGAGCTCTCGCCTGTTGGAATCGAGATAGGTCAGCTCGTAGGAGGTCGTTTCCTCCGAGGGAAGAACCGTTAACTTTCCGAGGGAGCGTAGCTCATCAATCCACTCCTCTGGGAGGGTTGAAAAGCTCGTGAGAACCTCAACGTCACAGAAACGGGAGAGGGCTAGGGCCGAGTAGTAGGCACCACCGCCTAGTCTCTCTTCGATTTTTGAACCCCTCTTTATTACGTCCCTGACGACGTGACCGACGACAAGGCATCTCATTTTTACCCGTCCCAATCTTTTATTGTTTGTGATTTGGTGTTAAAAACCTTTCCCAGAAAACCGAAAGGCTTTTAAGGTAAAAAGCGAAAAGTTTAAAAGGAGATGTCGTTTTGGGGTGGGGCTATGAAGCGCTTGGGGAAGGTTTCTCACTATGCGAAGCAGGGTTTCCTCATAGTCAGGACGAACTGGGTTCCATCACTCAACGAACCCGTTGTTGACAAGGATTTGAAGCCCGTTGGTATTGTGAAGGATGTTTTCGGTCCCGTTGATTATCCCTATGTCGCCGTCAAACCAAGGGTTAAGAATCCCGAGAAGTACGTTGGGGCTTTTCTCTATATCGACAAAAGAAAAAGAGAAAATAAACGCGGTAAGAGGTTCAAAGGTAAAGAAGACAGGGGTTCTAGAAAGGTCAAGCGTTCTCGCCCCGCCCCCAGAAGAAGGGGGTGAGAGCGATTACTCCGAAAAGGGTTTGTCCCGTGTGCGGGTCAACGGAGTTTATATACGACCCCAGGAGGGGTGAGATAGTCTGTAAGGTTTGCGGTTATGTAATTGAAGAGAACGTAGTCGATGAGGGGCCGGAGTGGAGGGCCTTCGACCCGGACCAGAGGGCAAAACGTGCCAGAACCGGTGCGCCGATGACGCTCATGATACACGACAAGGGCCTCTCAACGGACATAGACTGGCGCGATAAGGACATACACGGCAACCAGATAACCGGCATGTACCGCTCGAAGATGAGAAGGCTCCGCATGTGGCAGAGGAGGATGCGCATAAACGACGCCGCTGAGAGAAACCTTGCATTTGCCCTGAGCGAACTCGACAGGATGGCGGCTCAGATGCGCCTTCCGAGAAGGGTAAAGGAGGTCGCCGCTTCCCTCTACAGAAAAGCCGTTATGAAGAAGCTCATCCGCGGAAGGTCAATAGAGGGGATGGTTTCCGCTGCTCTATACGCGGCCTGCCGTATGGAGGGAATACCGAGGACCCTCGACGAGATTGCGGCTGTTTCTAAGGTGACCAAGAAGGAGATAGGGAGGAGTTATCGTTTTCTTGCGAGGGGCCTCAACCTGAACCTCCGCCCCACGAGTCCAATTGAATACGTTGACCGCTTTGGGGACGCCCTTGGGGTGAGCTCAAGGACGAAGGAGCGCGCAAAGGAAATCCTTCGCGAGGCCATAAAGCGCGGTATAACCAGCGGGAAAGGACCAACGGGCCTGGCCGCCGCTGCTCTCTACATAGCGTCCCTCCTCGAAGGGGAGAAGAAAACGCAACGCGAGGTGGCAGAGGTAGCCCACGTTACCGAGGTCACGGTGAGGAACAGGTATAAGGAACTCGTTGAAAAACTCGGAATAAACGTTCCGATGTGAATATGATAGCGGTACTGAGTGACACCCACGTGGGGGACAAGGCAAAGGCCCTTCCACTTCCTCTTTTGGAAAAACTTAGGGAAACAAGGCCAGAACTCATTCTCCACGCCGGAGACATAACCTCCCCAGAAGTGCTCGAAACACTGGAAGGGATAGCGCCGACCCTTGCAGTTAGGGGGAACGTTGATTACCTCAACCTCCCAGAGGAGGAGACCATAGAAGTGCAAGAACTTAGAATAGGCGTCATACACGGTCACCAACTTCTTTCGCTCAACGCCCAGTTTTTAACTCTCAAGGCCCTCGATATGGATGTTGATTTGCTAATCTTTGGTCACACCCACCGCTTCTACTTCGACTCCTTCAGTTCGTACGGGAGAAGGGTCTATCTCCTCAATCCGGGTTCTCCAACGTTCCCAAGGTGGGACGAGCCGGGCTTTGTCCTTCTAAAGCCCGGAGAAGAGCCAGAGGTTAAACGGATAAAACTGTGGTAAAGGAAAGAAAGCCATCAGCTCTTGATGGCAAGCTTGATGTCCTCGGCCTTGACGGTCTTCCTGCCGGCGTGCTGGGCGAGGGCGACGGCCTTCTTGGCAATCTCAAGGGCCTTCTCCTCGAGGTGCTCGGCGAGAACCTTGGCGGCCTCCTCGCTGACACGGGCGGCGCCGGCCTTTCTAATAAGCCTGTCAACCGGGGCAATTGGAAGCTCGGCCATTCACAACACCTCCTATTTCTTTTTTGCAGGTTTCTGCGTTCTATTCTAGGAGGGAAGGCATATATAAACTTTTCGGAAAAGGAGCCCTCTGAATGGGTCTATCAGCGCAATTTCAGTTAATCGTCGAGAACTTTAACTCCCTTGGGTTAATCACTAGTTTACACGGAAACGGCAACCCTTGGTGGAAGATTAAAAAGGGAAAGAGGAAAGCTCTGAATGACCAGCAATGGGACAAAAATCCTCCAAAAAAGCCTTCACTTATGCAAATATAAGTCCATCAGACTACAGAATTTGCCAGTAGGGTTTTTATAGGCATGGATGCAATAGAGTGTTTACCGAGGAGGTGTTGCAGATGGTGGAGAAGTTCGACAAGATATACGACTACTACGTGGACAAGGACTACGAGCCGAACAGAAAGAGGGATGTGATAGCCGTTTTCCGCGTTACACCTGCGGAGGGCTACACTATAGAGCAAGCCGCTGGAGCCGTTGCCGCTGAGAGCTCAACAGGAACTTGGACAACGCTTTATGAGTGGTATGAGAAGGAAAGATGGGCTGATATGTCAGCCAAGGCCTACGACTTCGTTGATATGGGCGATGGGAGTTGGGTTGTGAAAATCGCATACCCTCTCCACATCTTCGAAGACTTCAACATGCCCGGCTTTTTGGCCAGCGTTGCTGGAAACATCTTCGGAATGAAACGTGTTAAGTGGCTCCGCCTCGAGGATGTATACCTCCCCGAGAAGTTCCTCAGGGACTATCCCGGACCGGCCTTCGGTATCGAGGGTGTAAGGAAGAAACTTGAAATATACGACAGGCCCCTCTATGGTGTCGTTCCGAAGCCAAAGGTCGGCTACTCACCGGAGGAGCTTTACAGGTTGGCCCTGGACCTCTACACCGGTGGGGCCGATTATCTGAAGGACGACGAGAACCTCACGAGCCCGTGGTACAACCGCTTTGAGGAGCGCGTCAAAGTCGTTACAAAGGCTATGGAGAAGGCAGAAAACGAGACAGGAGAAAAGAAGACTTGGTTTGCAAACATAACCGCCCCAGTTCTGGAAATGGAGAGGAGGCTTGAAATCCTAGCAGACTACGGAGTTCCCCATGCGATGATTGACATCGTCGTCCTCGGCTGGGGCGTTCTCGATTACATCCGCGAGCTTGCAGAGGACTACGGTATAGCTTTGCACGCCCACAGGGCGATGCATGCTGCCTTCGACAGGAACCCCTACCACGGCATCTCGATGTTCGTCATAGCGAAGCTCGCCAGAGTAATCGGTGTTGACCAGCTCCACGTTGGAACCGCCGGTGCCGGAAAGCTTGAGGGAACCAAGTGGGAGGTAATCCAGTACAAGAGGATAATCACCGAGAGCCACTATGTCCCCGATGAAAACGACGTCTTCCACCTCGAGCAGAAGTTCTACCACATGAAGCCCGTCTTCCCGACGAGCTCCGGTGGTCTTCACCCCGGCAATATCGAGCCCGTCATAGAGGCCCTCGGCAAGGACATAGTGCTCCAGCTCGGCGGTGGAACGATGGGCCACCCCGATGGACCCAAGGCAGGAGCCAGAGCCGTCAGGCAGGCGATAGATGCCATAATGCAGGGAATACCTCTTGACGAATACGCGAAGACCCACAAGGAGCTTGCAAGGGCCCTCGAGAAGTGGGGCCACGTTACGCCTGTCTGATGGAGTGCCCGTTTTTGGGATTTCTTTTTGTCTTCTCTTCAAACTTTTCTCTGAAGGTGATTTAACGCACAAGCCCAAGGTCAAGTGGTGGTCCCACGCATCCAGGAGGCCTTCCCGAGGTCATTACGGGCTCGATGTTCGCAGGAAAAACGAGCGAGCTGATAAAGCGAATCAAGAGACAGGCCTATGCAAAGAGAAAAGTCGAGCTCTTCAAGCCAAGCATAGACAACCGCTATTCAACGAGCGACGTCGTTGTCCACAACGGTCTAAGGTACAAAGCCTACTGGTTCCAAGGGGCGAGAATGGTGTTCAAAAGATAGTCGAATTGACAAACCAGAGAGGGCTTTGAGGTAATCGGGGTTGACGAGGTCCAGTTCTTTCCGATGGAAATCGTTGGGGCGTTAAACGAGCTCGCCGACGGGGGAGTTTACGTCATAGCGAGCGGTCTCAACCTCGATTTCAAGGCCGAGCCGTTTCCTGTTACGAGGGAACTGCTCGTCAGGGCGGACAACATCGTTTACCTTACGGCCGTCTGCACGGTCTACGAGAGAGACCGGCGACGAGGAGTCAGAGGCTCATAGACGGAAAACCAGCGCCGAAGGATTCGCCGGTGATAATGGGGGGAAAGGAAAGCTACGAGGCGAGGTGCCGTTTACATCACGAAGTCCCCTGAGAGAACCTTCTCCCACGTTTTCACGTCCTTAAGGCCGTGTCCTGTTGCGACAACCACAACTGTTTCATCTTTGTCTATTACCCCTTCCTCGCGCATTTTCTTGGCGAGAGCCAAGGCTGTTGCAGATGAAGGTTCCACGAAGATTCCCTCCCTGCCGAGGAGCATTCCAGCTTCGGCAGTTTCCCTGTTTGTCACCGTATCCAGGTGGCCATTACTCTCATTAACGGCCTTTATTACGTTCTCCCCGTCAACTGGCTTTTTCACAGCTATGGCGCTCGCTATCGTTGGAACCTTTTTCTCTATTCTCTCAATCGGCTTACCCGTCTTCCACGCCCTAACTATCGCATCGTAGCCCTCTATCTGGGCCCCGGCAATCCTCGGAAGGTTCTCAATGAGGCCGACCTTGTAGAACTCCTTAACACCCTTCCAGATGGCCCTGAGGTGTGTTCCAGCACCGATTGGAACGATAATCCAGTCAGGAATGTTGTAGCGGAGCTGGTCGAGTATTTCAAAGCCCGTAGTTTTCTGTCCCTCGACACGGTAGTGGTAGTTGCCAGTCAAGTAGTAGTCCTCCTCCATAGCCTTCCTCTCGGCCTCGGCGAGGGCCTCGTCGTAGGTCTTTCCGAAGACCTCAACTCTGGCCCCGTACATCCTCGCCTGGGTCAGCTTCTCCTCCGGGGTGCCCTCGGGAACCACTATGGTCACCTCGAGGCCGGCTTTGGCGCCGTAAGCCGAAACGCTCGCCGCCATATTTCCCGTTGAGGCCACTATAACCCTCCTCGCGTGGAATTCGAGGGCCTTCGTTATTTCAACGCTTGAACCTCTGTCCTTGAATGCCCCTGTTGGATTCTCGCCCTCATACTTGACATAGAGCTTTCCTATATCTAGCTTTTCCTCAAGGCGTTTGAGCCTGTAGAGCCTCGTGCCCCCTTCGTTGAGGGTGACTATCCTCTTAAGGTTCGAAACCGGCAGAAACATCCAGTACTTCCAGACGTGCGGGCTTTCCCTGAACCATGGGTCATCATCTTCTATGAGGTTGGCTATGTCTTCATAGTGGTAGGTCACATCGAGAGGGGCCCCGCACTTGGGGCACTTGTATATGCCTGACGCCAAAGGGTATTCGGCACCGCAGTGAGTGCAAACGAGCTTAGCCTCGAACATGACAACCACCAGACCCTATCTAACCCATGGGGTTTTTAAACCCAGCTTTTACACCGAAAACGTTTAAAGGCTGTTTTCTAACTTTAAGTTAGGGAAAGGGGGTGAGAGCATGGAATCAAGCGAGATGGGTAAGTTGCTGGACATACTGGGGAATGAAACCAGGCGTAGGATTCTCATCCTCCTCACCAAGAGACCCTACTTCGTCAGCGAGCTCAGTCAAGAACTTGGAGTTGGGCAAAAGGCGGTCCTTGAACACCTTCGAATCCTCGAAAGGGCAGGTCTCATCGAAGGAAGAACAGAAAAGATACCCCGAGGAAGGCCGAGAAAGTACTACACCATAAAGCGTGGCTTTAGGTTAGAGGTCCTTCTAACACCTTACACATTTGGCACGGAGATGTACGAGCCAAAGAAGCCGAGGCAAACCGCTGAATACGCCCAGGCGAGGCAACTCATAAAGTCCACCGAGCCCGTGGAGACAAAAATAAACGAGCTAATCCAGTTCCTTAACGAGATTGAGAGGCGGGTTGAGGAGGTAATGAAGACTAAGCAGGAGCTGGAGGAAGTCAGACTGCTCGTAGAAACATACATAGAGAACCTCCTCAGGAGAATAGCCCAGGAGAACGAAAGGGAATTCGAGAGGATTATACGTGAATTGGGCCCGAGGCTCCCAAGGAAGATAATGGAAGACCTGAACGACTTTTAGAAAGCGAGTAGAGAATAAAGAGGGCCGTTAAAGTATTTTGCCCTCTTCCTTCATTCTAACGAGTCTGGTTATGTAGCCGGCAATCCTGTTTCTGATGGTCTTGCTCGTGACGTTGGTGAGCTCCTGAACCATCTTCTTGTTGTGCTCAAAGTCCCTCGTGAACTTATCCGGATACCTGTCAAAGAGCTCGCGAGCGGTCCTCTTGATGAAGGTCTGCTTTATGTTTCCCATCTCCACCACCTCTACTCTGACCCTGTGGCCGTATCTCAAATCAAGGGCATCTTTTAAAAGTTTTCCCACCATCAGACGAGCAGATGAAAACCCAAGGGTTTTATAGGGCAAAGAAAAGCTGAACCTATGCTCATGGAAACAATACACTGCAGGGGACATAAAAACGTTAGGGCAACACACCGCTCAACACTGGAGATAACCACGGAGGACTTCCTCACCCCGAGGGGGGACTGCATAATCTGCGTTTCAGCCGATAAGGCCCTGAAAGACCTGAGCGAGGAGTTCAAGGAGGCCCTGAGAAAGGGGGCCAAACTAAGGGTAGTGATTAGAGCTGGAGACGTTGAAGATGAAGTAATTGCCCATGGAAGCCCGGAGTTAAGACTCGAAAGTTCAGTCTCGATGGTGATAAGGAAGAGTGACTACATAGACGGAAGGACATTAGCTATAAGGGCCAACAAATCCGCCAAGGGCCTGAAGAGAGAGCTTGTGGAGCTCCTCAAAAATCCGAAAACCAAGGTTACTGTGGAGCTCATAATTGAGGAGGAAAAAGCTTAAAAGTCTCAACTCTTTTATTTACTTGAGGTGAAGAAAATGCTTGAGGGCTACTACATAGTTGAGAACACCGGAGTGGTTCCAGCCGAGAGGAGGTTCAAGTTCAAAGATTTGAAAGCCTGGGGCTACGACCTGCACCTTGGAACCATAGACGGAAGGGAGGCGTACTTCGTTTCAAGGGCCGGAACGAGGGAAGAGGGCGAAACCTACACTCAGGACGGCAAGGAGTACCACATCAACGAGACCCAGAGGGAGATACCGAAGAACGCCAGACTCCTGGCAAGGATAATCATAGAGAAGGGCCAGCCCTACCTTGAGTTCTGGCTCGATACTGAGGAGGGCAACTTCCCCCTGGCGAAGGAGGACCCAAGGATAATCCTCCATCGCTTCTGGACGGCCAAGAAATTTAACCAGCTCGAAAAGCACGTGGGAAGCGTGGGCTTAACAACGGACTTCTTCAAGGACAGAGTTTTCGTCAAGAGCATTCCCCTCCCCTATGAGGAGTACCCGCCGAAGGTCAGGCGTGTAATCAGAGAAGTCAGGGACATACACCGCGACATGACGGGCTTCGGAAGGTTCGTTTTCCAGTACTACGGCGAGGAAGACAAGAGCCACAACTACCGCCTCTGGTGGCTCTTGCCGACGATACACCTCTTTGACATCGAAGTTTCGAACGAGGTCGACAAGGTTTTGGCTATGCTCGACTGATTTTTAAGCCCTTTTTCTTTAGCCTTCTACATGCCAGAGAAAGACACCCTGTTTAAGCTGGTTGGAAAAGCACTGGAGTCAGCCGACCCGTACTTGGCGGTTAAACGTTCTCTGATGTTCAAAGAGGGAAAACTTAGGGTAGAAGAAACCGAATTCGAGATTAAGGGAAAAGTTCACGTCCTGGCCATCGGAAAGGCATCCTGCAAAATGACCAGGGCCCTTTTCGACGTTCTTCCTGAGGAGACGATTGGGAAGTCCCTTGTGGTGACGAAATACGGCTACACAGAGGACTCTCCTAAAAGGGTCAGGGTAATCGAGGCCGGACACCCCGTTCCGGACGAAAATTCCCTTTTGGCCGGGAAACTTGGGCTGGAACTGGCAAAAAATGTGAAAAAGGAAGATATACTCCTCACACTGATTTCGGGGGGAGGCAGTGCCCTTTTTGTGTATCCCGCTGGGGACATAAGCCTGAACGACTTGAAAATTACGAACGAACTCCTCCTGAGGAGTGGGGCAACGATAAGGGAGATAAACACCGTGAGAAAGCACATCTCCCGGGTTAAAGGAGGGAGACTTGCAAAGGTTGTAAAGGGAACGGTGGTTAGCCTGATTATCTCGGACGTTATTGGGAACGACGTGAGTTCAATAGCCTCGGGGATAACGGCACCGGACCCAACAACATACGTAGATGCCTACGAGGTTCTGGTTAGGAGAGGCATCTTGGAAAAGCTACCCGAGTCGGTTCGGGAACACATAGAAATGGGACTCAAAGGTCTAATAGAGGAAACTCCCAAGAGCCTTCCAAACGTTCACAACTTCATAATAGCCAACAACGAGAAAGCCTGCGAGGCCGTTGCGGAGAAGGCCAGAGAACTCGGGTTTAATTCCGCGGTCATGACAACGACGCTTGAGGGTGAAGCAAAGGAAATTGCACTTGCAGTGGGCTCTATCGTGGAAGAAATCGCAAAAAAGGACAGACCCCTGAAAAGGCCAGCCCTCATGATCTTCGGAGGAGAGTGGACGGTAACGGTTGGCGATTCAAAGGGATTAGGCGGTCCAAATCAGGAGTTCGCCCTCAGCATAGCGAGGAAGATAGCAGGACTGAACGCGACGGTTGTGGCCTTCGATACAGATGGCACCGATGGACCTACTGAAGTAGCTGGCGGAATAGTAGATGGGGAAACCCTGAGGAAGCTCGAAGAGGCCGGAATAGACATTGAGGAGGTATTGAAGAACCACGATAGCTACCGCGCCCTCAAGAAAGTTGGAGCGCTCCTCAAGACAGGGCCGACGGGGACGAATGTGAACTCCATGGTGGTTGTAATGGTTCGCTAAATTTTTAGTCCCTTTTCAGTAGTCTCAGACATGCCAAAGATGAAGTCAATCTCCAGAAGAGAGCTGGTTAGAAAGCTCTGGCACGCGTCCCCTGGAATCCTCGGCGCTCCAATAATACTGTTCACGCCGAAATGGGTTACTCTGCTCGTCGTCTGGTCGCTGGCCTTTCTCTACACCCTACAGCATCTAAAACTGCTCAGGGGATGGAAGTTCACCGTGCCGATAGCGGATTTAAGCTATAAAACGATGGCGAGGGAAGACGAGAGGGACAACTTCATGGGTAGCTTTCTTTTCTGGACAACGATGGGGATTATATGCACGGTATTTCCAAAGCTCATCGCCCTCTCCGCGCTCTGGGTTTCAACCTTCGGCGACTGCTTTAACGCAATCGTCGGCCAGGCCGTTGGCGGGCTGAGGATTCCCTGGAACAGACGAAAAACGCTCGTTGGGAGCGCGACGATGTTCCTCGTTTCAGCCCTCGCACTCTGGGGAGCGCATAGAGTTCTTTCGCTGAACCCTAATTCGAACTTAATCTTTGGAGTGGCGTTTATCGTGACTCTAATCGAGAGCCTTCCCCTGCGCTCGGCCTACGACGAGTTCACAGTTCCCTTCGCCACGACATTCCTTCTGTGGCTCGCCTACGGCGGGAGTCTGCTCCAAACAGCGTGGTAATCTGGTGGTCCGATGAAGGTCGAGGTTCGAAGGAGGCCCGTCAGATACGCGAGGCTTGAAATAAAGCCCGATGGCAGGGTTGTCGTTACGGCACCGGAAGGTTTTGACGTCGAGGCCTTTCTGAGGAAGCACAAACGCTGGTTGCGAAACCGGCTGGCGGAGCTCGAAGAGGTCAGGCGTGAATCTAACAGGGGCTTCCCGCTCTTTGGGGAGTTCTACAGGATGGAGTACGGAAACGTTGTAAGAGCTGAAATCAAGGGAAAAACGCTCATTCTGCCAGCCAACAGAGAGAAAGCCAGGGAATCTCTCAAAAAGCTCCTCAGGGAGAGGCTCACGCCGTTGATTGTCCTCTACTCAACGCTCCTCGACGTCTCGCCCGGAAGGATTTACATCCGAAACCAGAAGACGAAGTGGGCGAGCTGTTCAAGCAGGGGAAACCTGAGCTTTAACCTCCGTCTCGTCGCGCTACCAGGGGACATAATAGATTATGTTGTAATCCACGAACTGGCACACCTGAGGCACCTCAACCACTCCCGCGAGTTCTGGACCCTCGTTGGGAGATTTTACCCCGACTACGGAAGGGCGAGGAGGGAACTAAGGCGCTGGTGGGGAATAATTGAAGTAAACGAGGGGTGGAGATGGCTGGAAGGTCGGGAATGAGCGGAAGGATTCTCAAATTTATAGCACTGACTGCCGATGAGATAGTCGTGGCAGTCGTCCTGCTCGTTGTTCTACCCGCCGCTGGAATAGGCGTGCCCCCGCCAATTACAGGGCTGATTCTGGGAGTTCTGTTAATCAAGGACATTCTAATAGCATCATACGTCCTCGGCGGGGGCCTTGAGAAAAAGCCATCAACTGGGACCGAGGCCTTAATAGGCCGAAAAGCGAGGGTAGTTGAAGATTTAACCCCCGAAGGAATCGTCAAGCTCGACGGCGAGCTGTGGAGGGCTGAGTGCGTTAACGGAATCGCAAAAGCGGGGGAGACGGTTAGGGTTGTAAAAGTTGGAGGGACTAAGCTCCTCGTGGAACGCCTAGAGACAGAAGAACCTCGCTGAGTTCCCCCTGCCTGTTGGTCGTAAAGGAGACGTCCCAGCTCCTTCGCCTTCTCAGGTAAACGCAGGCCTTCCCCGGAAGGGTAAAGTGGACTTTTGCAGGACAGCTCGTCCAGCCCCCTCTGACGGCGAACCACTCGATTTCGTCGAGCTTAACCGTCTTCCGAATCATGAAGCCGAGATAACCGTTATGAGAATCTTTCATCGTAAATCCTTATCCTGGTTGCCATGGCCTCAAGGACGACCGCAAGAGTGAGCCCATAGCGATGGTCATTATCTCGACTCCCCTACCTTGTGAAACGCTCAGGTAGAGGCCGGTGACCATCGCTACCAACGGCGGGACGAGGAGCGCGATTATCCACTTGGAGTTTCCTCATAGAGCATGACCATTGGTAGAAGTTTCCACCAACGCTTTAAACTCCTTCCCAAACTCATGATGGTGATACTATGGTTAGGATAACCCCTGTTGACAGGCTGACCGACAATGATGTGAGGGAGATTCTGACGAAATACCGAAAGATTGCCCTAGTTGGGGCATCACCAAAACCGGAGAGGGATTCAAACGAAGTTATGCGCTATCTAATCGAGAAGGGCTACGAGGTTTATCCCGTTAACCCGCGCTATTCAGAAGTCCTTGGGAGGAAGTGCTATCCGAGCGTGTTGGACATTCCAGACGAAGTTGAGATAGTTGACCTCTTCGTGAGACCGGAATTCACGCGGGACTACGTCGAGCAGGCGATAAAGAAGGGAGCAAAGGTTGTGTGGTTCCAGTTCGGAACTTACGACAGGGAGGCCTTTAAGCGAGCCAGAGAGGCCGGTCTAATAGCCGTCGCCCACCGTTGCATAAAGCGGGAGCACGAGAGACTTTTTGAGGACTGAAGCGGGAGAAAAGTTCTCTGGTGGGGCCGCCGAGATTTGAACTCGGGTCTCCGGCTCCCGAAGCCGGAAGGATAGACCAAGCTACCCCACGGCCCCATGCCCGCTCATAAGGACTTCGCAGGGCTTATAAAGTTTACGGACTACCACGGCAGGGTGTGTGGAATGAAGGTTAGCGTCATCGTTCCGACTTACAACGAGCGCGAGAACCTTCCTGAGCTCTTCGAGAGGATTTCGAAGGCCCTCAGGGATTACGATTATGAGATAATCGTCGTTGATGACGACTCCCCCGATGAAACGTGGAAGCTAGCCGAAGAGCTGTCGAATAAGTATCCCGTCAGGGTAATCCGAAGAACCGACGAGAAGGGCCTCTCCTCTGCTGTAATCAGAGGGTTTAAGAAAGCGGAGGGCGACGTTTTCGTAGTTATGGATGCGGACCTACAGCATCCCCCCGAGGTAATCCCCCAGCTCCTCAGGGCAATCGAAGAGGGGGCCGACATAGCGATAGCGAGTCGCTACGTTCCGGGGGGAGGCGTTAAGAACTGGTACTGGTACAGAAAGCTCATCTCAAAGGGTGCTATAATGCTCGGTCGTTTGGCCCTTCCAAAGATAAGGAAGGTGAAGGACCCGGTGAGCGGGTTCTTTGCCCTCCGGCGGGATGTTGTGGAAAACGTTGAGCTCAATCCCGTTGGCTTCAAAATCCTCATGGAAATTCTCATAAAGGGCAACTACAAGAGGGTCGTGGAAGTTCCATTCGTCTTCGGCCTGAGGAAAGCCGGCGAGAGCAAGCTGAGCGGAAAGACGATGCTTAACTACCTTAGGCACCTCTACAGGCTCATGCGCTGGGAAGGGGAACTAGACAGGCTGATAAAGTTCTCCATCGTCGGCTTTTCCGGGATTATCGTTAACGAGGGTTTTCTATGGCTGTTCGTTCATCTGGGCATTGATAAGTACATTGCCAACATACCGGCGACGGAACTCGCGATACTCAACAACTTCCTCTGGAACGACCTCTGGACGTTTAAGGACCTCAAGAGGAAGCCATTGTGGAAGAGGCTCGTTAGCTTCCACATCGCCGCGTTAACAGGTGCCCTAGTCCAGTGGGCGATATACGTTCCCCTCGTGTGGCTTGGCCTCCACTACCTCATAGCCAACCTAATCGGCATTGGGGCTTCCTTCATAGTGCGCTTCGCAGTTAACAGGCACGTCACGTGGGGTTGAATCTTCTCCCAGGGGTAACATTTAATACTGGGCTTTCTCTAACTTCTCGGGGGTGCGCGGAAAATGTACGTAGGCGAGCTACTCAAGGGACTCGACAGACTGCCCACCGGCGTTCCGGGGCTCGATAACCTTATCGGCGGTGGCTTTCTGCCGGGAAGGGTTTACCTCGTTACAGGCCCCCCGGGGAGCGGAAAGACCACCCTGGGAATTCAGTTTCTTGTTGAAGGCGCCAACAACGACGAGAAGGGCCTTCTCATTTCGCTCTTTGAAACACAGGACGTTATCTTACGTGATATGCTCCGCTACAACTTCGGAATCCTAGAGCACTTTCAGTCAAAGAAGATAGCCTTCTACGACCTCGGCGAGATTCTCTTGAGTGCCAACCGCGAGCTAACGTGGGAGGAGTTATTCAAGCTTCTCATCGAGATTATCAAGCGCGAAAAGGCCAAGAGGGTTGTGATTGACTCCTTCAGCCTCTTCGAGTCCTTCGTCAGTGACCCGGCCGGAAAGAAAAAGGCCCTGGGGAGGTTCGTCAGACTGCTCCGCTCCCTTGAGGTCACGACACTTCTCCTCGCGGAGATGCTGAGCTCCGAAAAGTACACCGACGAGTATTACCTAGCTGACGGCGTCATAGTGCTCCACCACTTCATGCGCAACTACCAAATGGTGAGGGCGCTCCAGATACTCAAGATGCGTGGCGTTCCCCACGACAGCAACCTTAAGAGGCTCCGCTTCACAACCGACGGGATAAGGGTCTACCCGGAGGCTCCGCTATGACGGACGAGAGAAAGGCCCTCCTCAAGGAGGCCTACCAGTTCGGCTACTTCGTCGGCTTCAGGGGTCACAGCGAGTGGGCGGAGTGGGTCAGGCAGAAGAGGGAGGAGCTCTACCAACGGGCCGAGGAGCTGGGAATCTACGAGCTGGTTAAGGATGCATACCGGAAGGGAAAAGAGCTCGGAAAGAGGGAAAAGGAGGAGAAGCTCTACGAGGGCCTCGTTGCAAGGGTTGAAAAGGAGGAAGAGCCAAGGGTAAGAAAGATTTCCCCTCATAGGGTTGAGGCCAAACTGCCTGAGGAAACACCTTCCAAAATCGAGCGCGACTACGTGGAGTTCCTCCAGAGCACAAAGCTCACGATGCCTCCTGAACTGCTCGACTCCCTCAAGCATTTGGAACTCCCGAAGATGCTCCGCCTTGGTGAGTAGGCAACCTTTTATACTTCTTTCTCCACGTTAATACGGTGGCCTTCATGAAGTTACCAGACGTCCTGCTCAGCCCGGAGCTTGTTCTGAAGAATATTTCTGAGATAGCCGAGTTCCATCGGATTCAGGGCTCGCGCGAACTCGTTGAGAGCGTTAAGTTTATCAAAGAAAAGCTCGACTCCTTTGGCGTTGAGAACGAACTTCTAATGGACTCCTACGATGGAAAAACCTGGCATGGAACCCTAGCTTCTCCCATAGCGTGGAACCCAATTCGCGGTGAGCTCTCCTACAATGGAAAGGCGCTCACAACCGACGAGAGCCCGCTCCTGATAATGGCCCACTCGCCGGGGGGAGAGGTCAGGGCCGAGGTCCTGCCGATTTTCCGCGAGGAAGACTGGAATGAGGCGGAAGGAAAGGTCGTTATTACCAACAAAGACTGGAGAAACTCCTACAGAAAGGCCAACGAGGCTGGGGCAAAGGCCTTCATAGCCTATCGCGAGGGAACTGGGGAGTTCTATCCATACATAGGCCTCTTCCTTACAAAAGAGGACCTTGAATGGGCGAGGATTCCAGCCTTGGCAGTTCCCGAGAGCGTCGCAAAGGAAATGGTTTCCAAATCCCTCAGAGGTGGTCTTGAGGTTAGCCTGTCCGTTCACGTTGAAACACCCTCCAGAGAAGACCTCCCAATGCTCTACGCAAAGGTGGGCGAACCGCCTTACGTAGTTTTCTCCGCTCACATCTGCCATCCAAAGCCAGGGGCCAACGACAACGCGAGCGGGAGTGCGATGCTAATCGAGCTGGCGAGAAAGCTCAGCGAGGCTTACAGGGGCGCATTCCGCTTCGGTTTCGCTTTCCTTTGGGTTCCCGAGTACCATGGGACGCAGGCCTTCTTCGAGAGGGCGAAACCGGAGGAGTATTACGCAAACATAAACCTCGACATGGTTGCAGGGAGTCCAGACAGGAGTGGTTCAACGCTGATGCTCGTGAGGACTCCGCTCTCGCGCTTTTCCGTAGTTTCCGGCCTGCTTGAGCACTTCCTCTGGAGTTTTAACAGGAAAGGAAAGAGCTTCTCCGGAAGCGAGATTCCTGCAATAGCGTTCAAGGCCTATCCCTATGAAATGGGAAGTGACCACGACGTCTTCAACTTCTTTGGTATTCCTGGAACCATGCCGATAACCTGGCCCGACAGGTTCTACCATTCGAGCGGTGACACATTAGAAAAGGTCAGCCTAGAGACGATTTCAATAATCGGTAACGCGGTTCTTTCCACGGCCCTCTCGCTCGCGGAAGGAGAAAGGAAAACGCTGAGAAGGTTCGCGAGGGGCTACGCGATGAAGGTCCTCGGCGAGCTCTCGATGGTCAGAGATACTGAGGAGAGCGAGAGGCTCGTAATGAGGGGCCTCGCGAGGGATTCGGAATTCCTTGGGTTGAATCTCGGTCACGGTTTTGAGGACAAACCCTGGCTCCACTGGAATGTCAAAGGAGTTCTGAACGAGAGGTTGATTAGAGCGAGGAACGGAAACTGGGAGGAGTTCAGAGAACTCACCGAGGACAGAAGGGTTTACTCCCAGCTCCACGAACTGTTAATGCTATCAGAGGTTCTTCCAAAGGAGAGAGCCTTTAGAACTCTTTCCGAGGAATACGGCAATGTCGCAGTAGAAAAACTAGAGAGGCTGGTAAAGCTTCTTGAGGATGTGAAGATAGTTACTCCCTCTTAAGCTCTCTTTCTATTTCATCTATCCTTTCAAGGAGATACCTTTTAAGGTTCTCAAGGAGTTCCGCGGGGGAAACTGCCGTATAGGTGTAACCAAGCCAACCCTGCTGGATTAGCTCCCTCTTCAGCATTCCCCTTTTGTAGAGGCTGAGAACGTGCTCTCTAACGGAGCGCTCGCTTATGCCGAGCTCCCTGACTATCTCGGTAATCCTCATTGGCCTCTTCTTCTCAAGGAGCAAGCGATAGATTCTTAGCTCGTTCTTCTTGACTCCCAATGAGCGAAGGAGCGCTTCCAGTCTCTCATAAACGTCGCTCATCTCTCTCACCACTCAGGTTCTCACCTATGAAATACTTTATGCATGGGTCTTAATAAGGGTTTTCTTAAAGTTTGAGCTCGCCGAGATAAATTCCCTCGGGAAGGAACAGCTCAGCTTTTTCCGTGTTTTTCAGAAACGGGACGAGCTTCAGCCCTTCCCTGACGTCGAAGCCCTCTATGTAAGGGTTTACCGTCGGCAAGACAAGGAACTTTCCAGTTCTAACGAAGACCTTGACCTTTCTGGCAACCCCGCCGGATTTCAGCGTGTAGGCCGGATGAGCGTGGCCGAGAAAGGCCTCATCAAACTCCACCCCCGGCAACTTCGTATGCCCGTGGAGAAAGAGCTGGCCGTCTATTAGAAAATACTCCCGCACTTCGACGTTCGAAAAATGCTCTGCAACTTCCTCAATCCTTCCGTCGTGATTGCCCTTTGCGATGAAAACCCTAACATCCCTCAGTGCCGAGAAAAAGCGAAGTAGCATCTCCTTCAGGCGAAAACTCAGGCCGAGCGGTTCCTTCAGGTCCCCCAGAATTACTAGGGAATCCACTTTGCCTTCAAGGACGAACTCCGCAAGCCTTTCCTCGAAGCGGGTTCTAATCCTAAGACCACGCGAGAGCTCAAACCCTATATGGGGGTCCGCAATAAGAAGCGTTTTTCCTAGGGACGTGTCAATCAAAAGAGATAGACGCTCGAAATCGGAAAAAGGAGACATAGAACCACCGGGCATCAGATAAGCCCGCGCTCCTTCCTGCGCTGTCTCTTGAGGCGCCTAATCCTCTTCTTAATCCACTTCCACCTCATCCTACCCTTCTTCTTCCACTTCCTTGGTCTGCGCTTCATGAGCATCACCCCGGAGTTCCTTCAGCCTTAGCTCAAGAAGTCCCTTTTTAAGCTTTTCTCAGGGTTTGAAACTTCCCAAAATCCGCTGATTTTTGTTCAGAAAACTTTACAAGGGGTTTTGATTGGTTAAACTTTTCAGCCTTTGGCACCCTTTTTACTAAATTTAAGGACGTTTAATCCTCTAGTTTTATTCATGCGTTGTTGTTCGTATCTCATGGAAACTTTATCCTGTAAAAATCCTTTTCTCTGGCTAAAACATCAATGAGAATCGTGATTCAGCCTCCGCTAAGCTTATCTATCTCAAAGGAGTATTCTAAGGGGTGATGCTCATGAAAGTGGCCTACGTCCAGATGGAACCTACGTTCCTCGACCCGGAAAAGAACTACTCGAAGGCCGAGAGACTCGTGAGGAAAGCGAGGGAAAAGGGAGCCCAGCTGGTCGTTCTTCCCGAGCTCTTTGACACGGGCTACAACTTCGAGAGCAAGAACGAGGTCGAAAGCGTCGCTGGTCAGATTCCAGACGGCCCAACGACGGAGTTCCTCGTGGAGCTCGCGAGGGAAGAGGAGGTTTTTATAGTTGGAGGAACTGCGGAAAAGGACGAGAGGGGGAACCTCTACAATTCGGCCGTTATAGTGGGCCCGCTCGGCTGGGGCTATATCGGGAAGTATCGCAAAATCCACCTCTTCAACAGGGAAAAGCTCTTCTTCAAGCCCGGAAACCTCGGCTTCCACGTCTTCAACATTGGCATAGCAAAAGTAGGGGTCATGATATGCTTCGACTGGTTCTTCCCGGAGAGCGCGAGGACGCTGACGTTGAAGGGAGCGGATATAATAGCCCACCCAAGCAACCTTGTTATGCCTTACGCTCCCAAAGCAATGCCGATTAGAGCTCTGGAAAACCGCGTTTATACGATAACGGCAAACAGAATCGGGGAAGAGAGGGGTTTAAGGTTCATAGGGAAGAGCACGATAGCCTCCCCCCTAGCGGAGGTTCTGGCCATGGGTAGTGAGGATAGTGAAGAAGTTGCCGTCGTCGAGGTTAACCTCTCGCTGGCGAGGGACAAGAGGATAAACGAACGCAACGACGTATTCAAGGACAGAAGGCCCCAGTACTATGTTCTATAAGGCCCACGAAGGTAAATTATGTCCCCAACGTTCACGACTCCGTGCTCGCTTTTCCTTATTATCCTTGCCTCTTCAAAGAGGGCTTTTCCTATCCCAGCTAACCCCGCCAAGTCCCAGTAGCGCGTTTCTATCTCACCAATCTTCTCCCAGTCCGGCAGCTTGTAGTAGCCACGCCGTATTACCCCCCTCACTGGGTTGTAGCCCTCGTCGAGGGAAATTACCATGTAGTCCTCGCCCCTTACCTCCGGCACAATCTCGCGGTAAGCTTTCCTGTAGAAGAAGGCCCCAAAGCGGTCGGTTTCTTCAAGGAGGAATACACCGTCGCCCTCAAGAACCCTCGCAACGTTCCTGAAGAGCTTCGCCGCTTGAAACGGGTCGAAGTGGGGCATCGTGTGGCCGAAGATTAACGCCACGTCAAACTTCCCGAGCTTTCTCAGGTCGTCGAGGCAGTCCATAACGGCCCCGTAGATTTCTCCGCTAGTCCAGTTTTCAACGAGGAGCAAGTCCTCCTTTCTCTTGTCCACGACCGTTAGGGAAGCTTCGTAGCCCCACTCCTTCAGCGTCTCGTAAAGGGACGCTCCCGCAATTCCAGTTCCCGCACAGAGGTCGAGAACGCGGAGTTTTCTCCTCTCCGGAAACAGGCCCTCCTTAACGGCCCAGTTGAAGAAGGAACGTAAGCCGATAAACCTGTTCTGGGCGACCTCGCTTTTTGGGTCCATAAACGTTCTCAGGTAGCGGTAGAGCTCCTCCATGCTCCCACCTTTGGCCCTTCTCGCGAAGGGTTTTAAACCCATCGAAAGGTTTAAGACCTTGTCAACTTACATAGGTTGACGAGGGGTGATAACAATGGCACGTTTTCAAGGCCACCCAATTGAAGATGCAATAGTCATACTCATTGGAGGACTTTATTTTGTCTCACTTCTAACAAAAGCCAGCTGGCTAGTGACACTTGGAGGGATTATGTTCATGATTTTCCTCCCAACATTTCTCTTCGGCAGGAAAGTAGAGATTCGTGGGGATAGAATAGTCCTCAAATTTGAGTGCCCACCGTTTTTCCCCAAAATAGAAGTCTCCCCAGGAGATATTGTAGAAATAATTGACCTTGAGCAGGCTGAAGAAGTGCCTCCAATAAAATACTACAAAAAGGCACTAGGATTTACCCTTCTGTGGCTTTTGGTCGGATTTACTGGGCTAATTGAGAAGCCAGAATGGGCTTTTGTTTGGGCTGGGTGGATTTACTGGGGAATCATTGGGTTTCTGACTCTAATTTTTCCTAAGAAGCTCAGAAAACAGGGTGCGATTGTTCTCCTTAGCTTCAGCGTGATAGTGTCTTACGTACTCTATTTGCTAAACGTTAGCTTGTATCCCTTCTACATCTTTCTGGGTTTTATCCTCGTCCTTTCGTATCTTACAGACCTCCGAGAGAAAGCCATTATCTTAGTAACAGAAAAGGGCACTTATTTCATATATTCAATTGATTATAAGAAGTTAGTTGAACTCCTAAAGACCATAGGGAGGCTTTCGAGCGGTGGTCCAAATGTTCAAACTGCCTGAGGGCATGGAGCGGGTCTGGCTCATGAAGGCCAAAGGAATGCGCGAGGTGGAGATAGCCCAGACCCTCGGGATTTCAAGGCAGGCCGTCAACAAGGCCCTGAAAGAGGCGAGGGCAAAGCTCTTCGAGGCCTTTTTCGGCCTTGCCGAGGTTTTCTCGTGGGAGGTAGCAAGGGTAAACGTTGAGAAGGGCTTCATGGTCGCTCTGGGAGAGTGTGGCAATGAGAACGCGCGTGTCTATGCATTCTACATTCCTGGGAAGGGAGTAAGGGCGTTTTTTGAAGGAGAGTTTCCAGAGTACATTCTGAAGCACGCGGTCGAGATGGGAATAATCGAGAAGCCCGACAAAAAAGAACTCGTGAAGGCGCTTGAGAGCTAATAGTAGCCCTCCTCGTAGGTGCTAGTTAAAGCTATGAAGGCCGCATAGAATACCGCCCCGAGGGAAACGAGGAGCAGAAGGATTCCAACGAGCGGACTTGCGTTTGGCTTTAAAGCAACAACGGCCAGCTGGAGAGTCATCATCGCCGAGATGACCGTCATCGCTCTTGCGAAGCCGAGCGCCATCTCTCCCCTGAACTTCGGTGCCAGCTGGAAGACGAGGGGTCGGGAGGTGAGAACCGTCAGCGCGAGGAGAAAGGACTGGGCGAGGACGATTAGGACAAATCCGGAATCCCCCTGGAGTTCTCCTGTGAGGATTAAGGCGAATGAGAGACTTGTGAAGACCGATTGGAGGGCGATGTGTTTCCCAACCCGTGGAGGCTCTATCTTTCTTCCGGGTTTCTCCGGCGCTTCCTTGAGGGATTCCTCCAGCTCGTACTCGCGCTTTGCCACCAGGTAAGCGAGGACCACCGTTGTTCCGAGGCAAATGAACAGGAGGAACATCAACCAGTTCATCGGGAGGAATGGGGAGAGAACCACGAGGAGGAGACCAGTTATTATCGTTCCTATTCCAGAGACGCGGTTTGCTTTTCTCCCTGCGCGCTCCGAGAGGTAGGTGTATCCTATCCTGAAACCGATTCCCGGCTCGTCCTTAGCTTTAAACGTTAGCAGTCCAGCTATTGCAAGAAAGACCCCGAGAAAGACTGCCCAGAGGATTTTGAGGAGCTCATACTCGTTCATTCCCCCTCACCGTGAGGAGTCTGTACGTTCCTATGAAGGCAAGGGCCAAGAAAAGCCAAACCGAGTAGGACACTGCTCGCGAAGAGAGTTCCCCGGCGTTGTATAGGACAATTGCAGAGAACATCAGAACAGTTCCAAAGCTCATCAACGTGTTGAACTCAAACCATCCTAGGGGCGAGAACCGCTTTCTTCCAGCGGAAAAGCCCGGGTTTCTTCCGAGAATTGTCAGAAGGAAAAAGAGTCCCCATGTTAATATGGGCATTCCCAGGGCTCCCCACGTCCGTGACATGAAGCCGTTTGGAGTTCTGAAGGCATTAAAATGAACTGCAATAATTTCGGGGAGTTTATCCCAGTTCAGGGCAACGATGAGGAGATACACACTCATGAAGGCCAGCTGGAGGAAGAGGTAAGGTTTAATATTTACCAGTATTCTTCTCCCGGCGGGTTTTTCAGGGGCTTCTAGGGACAGTTCCTCCATCTCATATGTATTCTTGGCAACGATTATTGAGAGGATTAAACCTCCAATGAGCCCTGCAACCATGACGAGCATGAAGGTAACCTCGGAGGTATCTATAATGGAGAGACCGGCCAAAAGAAGGGAGAAAAACACAAAAAACAGCCCTCCAACTGTGTTGGCCTTCCTCCATGCTTCTTTTGAGACGTATGTGTAACCTACCCTAACACCAATGAAGGGGTTCTGTTTATTCCTGACGGCAAAGGTCAGGAGACCTGCTAAGAGAAACGTAATTGAGATGAACATTTCAAAGGCGTCCAATCTCATCACCCCACCTTTCAAGGGTTTTGATTATAGTCTCAACCTCCTCCCTCAGCCCATTCAAAACCTCCCACCCGAGCTCTGTGAGGCGGTAGTACTTCCTCGGCCTGCCATTGACTTCCACCCAGAGGTCCTCGACGAGCTTGTACTTCTTCAGGCTCTTGAGGATGTCGTAAAGGGCTCCCTCGCTTGGAACTAACTTTCCACCGCTCAGCTCGCTTAGCTTTTTCCTTATCGCGTAACCATGGAGCTCTTCTTCCCTTTCAAGAATGGAGAGAATCAGATAAGAATAAAGACCGGAGCGGAGGTCTTTTCTGAGCTTTTTGAGGGCCTTTTCCTTTGGATTTCCAAGCAATCTCCTTACCCCCATGTGAATACAGGATGAAACATAAAACTTCACCATATTACTGCAGGCTCTTCGCTCTCGGCTTTCGCCAAGGGAAGGAGCTTTGGAAGGACTATTAATGAAACTCCGAGCATAATCCCATATCCAGCTAAGAGGAAGAATCTCGACTGGGCCACATGCCAGTAGGAGGCCATGCTGTCAACGACCCAGTGAACGAGAACCATTGCCAAGAGGGCCTTTTTTCCCCGGCCGTTTCTGTAGGAGTACGCAAAGAGAATCGTTGTGGACGTATGGAAGAGTAGCGCAAGGGTTCTCTCAATGAGTCCCAGAAGGGAACCTCCTGCGATGGCCGAGATAATTGCCACGTAGGTGGTCTCGCCGAGCCCAAAACCAATGCCTACATAGGCCGCTTTTCCGAGGGTTTTGTCCCTAGAGAAGTAGTACTTCAACGGTTCCTGGAGGAGGCCCGCTATGAAACCGCCCCAGAGGGAGAGAACGACCGGGTTGGTTATACCAAGGTAGCCTGGAATCATCTGTATCGGGGGTTGGACCACGAGTACGGGAATTATCAGGAACGCTCCAAGGATAAGCTCCCCCGTATGGAACTTTCTTAGGTATGCCCAGATTAGGAGTAAACCGAGCAGTCCTCCGAGGAGCGGATAGATCGCTTTTCCTGGACTAAAACCCGGGGCGAAATGGAAGCCTTCGACCTTCCCATCTTTTACTGTGACGCTCACGGTGTAGTTGCCTTTCTCGGCTATAACACGGTAGTAGTAGATTTGGTATCCGCCTTTCTCCTCCGTTTTCTCGAGCTTGTAGCCACTAATCGGCCCGTATTCCTTCACAAGTTCACTTCTGATGCCGTTGAACACCTTCTCGGTGAAGAGCTTCTTCATGTCGTCCCCGAGGTACGGCTCAACAAGGGAGTAGTTACCTGTTTTAAGGGCTTCCATCATTGCCTCTTGAGGTGTTAAAGCGAAAACGTAGTCCAAGAGAAGCAGAAAAACGAGAAGCGCCAGAAGGCGTTTCATATGAATCACTCCGGCTCAACTATAACGGCGGTTCCAAAGGCGTAAACTTCCGCCATCCTCTGACCAACGTTGGAGGTCATAAAGCGCATCCCTATTATAGCGTTCGCACCCATTTCATTGGCATTTTCAATCATCCTCTGGAGTGCTATCTCCCTTGCCTGTGCCATCATCTCGGTGTACTCCTTGACTTCCCCGCCAACAAGGTTTCTTAAACCGGCAAGAATGTCCCGGCCAAGGTGAGTTGCCATAACAACCCCTCCCCGGGCGAGTCCCTTGACCTCAACAATCCTGTAGCCCGGAATTTTTTCCGTGGTTACAACAATCATGGTCAGCCCCCCAATACCTCGAACTTCGAGGTATTATATGCGAAGGAAATATAAAAGGGTTTTGCCACCAAAATGAAGAAAAACAAGGGGCTCAAGAAGAGTCGTAGTAGACTACGTAGGTGTCATCATCGTCGTAGATTTCCTGTGGGGCAACTCCCCAGAGGTACTCCCAGTAGAATCCCGGGTGTGCGTCGATATCGGGGCCTCCCGCCGCCATGTATGATGCCCACACGAGTTCGGAACAGTAATAGCTGTCTCCATAGACCTCTTTTGTCCACCATCCCCAGTCATAGGGCTTGCCAAGCTGTTGAAGCGCGAACCTGACCGCTGCCTCCCTCACTTCGTTTGTTGTATCAACCCTGAGAACCGCCACCGTGTCGTACCTCTTCAAGAAGTCCGATAGATACACGGTCCTAACTTCGCTTGGGTTATCCCATGCTTCGACAACCACCCAGTCCTGGGCAGAGGAGTCATAGTATGCTATTATACCCGTGTGAGTCCAGTATCCTGGGATTATAAGATCTGATATGGGGTTGTGTCCAATTACTATATCTCCGGGGATAATACCCGTTGGATATGGGTGGGAATAGTCCTGAGACAGGCTTGAAGACGCTGAAACGGGGCTCAACGTCACAATCAGGAGCAACACACTCATTATAAATGCAACCCTCCTCATTTGCTTCACTCCAACGTAGATTTTAGAGTATCTTTGCTCAACAATGCTTAATAAACCCTTCGAATAAATTTGTGAAATATCTAAGAAATTTTACATACCACAACGTTACCAAGAAAACTTTATATTTAATCTTAGGTGCCCGGCAACTGTTATTAGTAACCTCCCCGATGAAAATTTAAACCCATCAAAACAGGGTTTAGTGGGTGGTTGAATGTACGTGATTCCCCTCGAAGAGATACTCGCCGAACTGCGAAGGCTCAACGCTAACCGTGTCCTCATACAGTCACCGGAAGGCCTCAGGAGAGAAGCTGAAGAGTTGGCCAGTTTCCTTGAGGATAGGGGACTTGAAGTCACCCTCTACGGAGAAGTTAACTACGGCGCCTGCGACCCAGCGGATTTGGAAGCGAAACGGCTTGGTTGCGATGCTTTAATCCATCTCGGGCACAGCTATATGACGCTTCATCTTGAAGTGCCAACAATTTTCGTTCCAGCTTTTTCCAGAGTGGATGTTATTCCGTCCTTGAAGAAAAACCTTGAGGAAATCAGAAAACTTGGAAAGAAAATAGCCCTTGTAACAACTGCCCAGCACATCCACAAACTCGAAGATGCCAAGAACTTCTTGGAAACGAACGGCTTTGAGGTCGTTATTGGGCGGGGGGATTCCCGCGTTTCCTGGCCGGGACAGGTTCTCGGGTGTAACTTTTCAAGTGCAAGAGTAAAGGCAGAGGGGATTCTCTTCATCGGTTCAGGCTACTTTCACCCCCTGGGGGTTGCCCTTGCTACAAAAAAACCAACCCTGGCAGTAAACCCTCACACTGGAGACGCAATCTGGATGGCCAAGGAGGCAGAGAGAATAATCAGAAGGCGCTGGGCCCAGATAGCGAAGGCCATAGACGCGAAGAGCTTTGGGGTTATAGTAAGCACGAAGAAGGGCCAGTTAAGGCTTGCTGAAGCCAAGAGAACCTTGGAGCTTCTCAGGGAGCACGGGAAGAAGGCCAGACTTATAGCAATGGACCACATAAGCTACCCACAGGTGGAGGGATTCCCCTTCGATGCCTATGTTGTTGTCGCATGCCCAAGGGTTCCGATAGATGACTACGAGAACTGGGGGAAGCCCGTGCTAACTCCGAGGGAGGTAGAGCTACTTCTAGGTTTAACCGACGAGTACAAATTCGATGAAATACTCGGGGCTGAACGAAGGGAGGACGAGCCCCTCGGCATAGCCGTTCACGGTGTAGGAAAATGAAGAAAAAGCACCTTGCCATGACCCTTTCAAGGCTCGAAGGATTTAGGGATCCAAAACCCGAGCTGGAGCAGTATCGAACCCCGGGAGATGTAGCGGCCGAACTCCTGTGGCTTGCTCACTCCTCGGGGCATATAGTCGGCAGAACTATCGCTGACCTGGGTGCCGGAACCGGGGTTCTCTCAATCGGTGCGAAGCTCCTTGGGGCGAGGAAGGTCTACGCTGTTGAGATTGACAAAGAAGCCCTCGAAGTTGCCAGAAAAAACGCAAAAGTCCTTGGACTTGAGGTTGAGTTCATAAACGCCGATGTCTCGGAGTTCAATGAAAGCGTTGACACCGTTGTTATGAACCCTCCATTCGGGAGTCAGAGGAGACATGCCGATAGACCATTCCTTATGAAGGCCTTTGAAGTTGCCGATGTTATTTACTCAATACATCTGGCAAAGCCTGAGGTGAGGAGGTTCATAGAAAAGTTTTCCCGAGACTTTGGATTCAAAGCAACCCTGCTGGGGACGGTTCCCTTCGAGATTCCTGCCCAGTTCCATTTTCACAGAAAAAGACTGGGGAGAATTTCCGTTGACCTCTATCTCCTCGAAAGGCGTTCACTATAGATATTCATTTGGATTTATTAGAAGGTCCAGGTTTTTCACCGAAAAAAATATATTTATGCCAAACGTCAGGTTAAATGGTAGAATCAATATCGGTGACGTGAATGCCCCGGGGTAGTTTTGATTCACTGCTCAAAAAGTGGGAGATGAAGGATTTAATAAGACTTGCACGAAATAGCGACGAAGCTCTGATTGAAATACTAAATGCAATTGGGTCAGAGGATACAGACGTAAAGCTCGCCGCACTCTCAGCGCTTCTAGAGCTCGTTCAGACCTCAAACTGGCGTGAGAGGAAGAGGATTCTCGAACTGGGCTTTGACGTTCTCATTGACAGCCTCTCAACGGAAGACCCCCGCGTCCAGTGGAGAACCCTAGCGATACTCTCAGCACTTCTGAAGAACAATCCCCTCAACGGGGTGAGGCTTCTCAAGCTGGTGAGGGCAATAACAGCAATAGCCGAAACTAAAAACACAATGGTGTGGGACGAATTACTCAACGTCGTCGAGAACGTTATGGCCCCCTACATAGACGATAGCGTTGCGGGAGAGCTGAAGAGTATGCTGAAAAACGGCACCACTGCGGAGGCGATAGTCATTGCCATGGTGCTCCTTGAGACAGGGGCTATAGACAAGGACTGCTGGGTAACCCTTGTGGAGAGAGTTGCGGGTGCACTCCTCAGCGGCGAGCCAAGGCTTGTTGACGCTGGTCTAGTTGCATCACTCAAGATATCGAAGCTCCCACCCGTCTATCATATGGATGTCCTTATTAAAGAACTCCTTCCAGCGTTGAGAAAGGCGATGCTTAACTGCAACGACCACATAAGAAAGGCAAAGGCCATTGAAGTATTTGATAAATTGAGAGAGACCCTGGCGAGATACTACCGATTTAGGCCCAAAGAAGCCCAGCGCGTTGTTGAGGAGCTACTGAGCATCGGGCTGGGCGATGAGGCATACCTAATTTCCTCCGCGATAGGCACGATTCCAACGTCTCCATGGGAATTCTACGGAAACAGGGGTAAGCTCTGATGCCAAAGCTCAAGCTGAGCGACAGACAGCTCTACGCCCTCATCGAGGCCGTTAAACTTGGAGAGGAGATAAAACCGAGCCAGCAGGCTAAGAGGAAAGCCTTCTCCAAGTACAGAATAGAGGGATGGGAGAACTCCAAGCTTACCGGAATTTTCTACTCAATTCAGCGACGACTCGGACTCATAGACGAGGTTATAGGCGAGCTCGTCGGCGTTTCTCCGCTCATTTTAGACCCATGGCTGAGGGCAACGCTTAGAGTGGCCGTTGAGGTTGCCGTTTTCAGAAACCCGAACGAAAAGACCCTGCAACATCTTAAAGGTCTGGCCAAGTTCCTCTCAAGCAGAACCCACCCCTACGTGGGTTATTACTACTACGACCTTCTCCCAAAGGTTATCAACTACGTCCCAAGGCTAGACTCTGAGGAAAAAAGGCTAAAGTGGGATTACCTGTTTCCGGAGTGGTTCATTGGAAAGATGCGTGAACTTCTGGGTGACGAAGCGGAGGAACTCCTCAAAGCGCTCAACGAAACCCTGCCGGTTAGCTTGAGGGTAAACAGACTGAAGGCGAGCGTTGAGGAAGTTGAGGATTACCTAAAGGAAAGGGACCTCCTTTTTGAAAGGAGCAAGAGGGTTGAGACAGTAATCCGGGTTCTCGACCCCTTTAACCCTGGGAAGCTGATGGAGAGGGGTCTGGCACTCCCGCAGGAGGAAGCTTCAGCCGTTGCGTCACTTATTCTCGCTCCCAAACCAGGTGAAACCGTCGTTGACCTGGCCGCGGCCCCAGGAGGAAAGACCGCCCACATGGCCGAGCTCATGAATAACGAGGGAAGGATATATGCCCTCGACGTTGACCCCGAGAGGATTAAGCGCATGAGGAAAATCTTGCAGTGGATGGGCGTTGAGATAGCGGAAGTAAAGAAGCTCGACGGCAGGAATGCCCCGGAAGTGCTGGGGGAGGGAGTAGCGGACAGGGTCCTTCTGGACGCTCCCTGCACGAGCGACGGGACGATAGCAAAGAACCCCGAACTGAGGTGGCGGTTGAGGGAGAAGAACATTCCCAAGGTTGTTGCGCTCCAGAAGGAGCTCATCGAGAGCGCTTGGAGACTTTTAAAGCCCGGCGGGAGGTTGCTCTATTCGACTTGTTCCATGCTGAGGGAGGAGAACGAGGATGTTGTGGAGTGGTTCCTTAAGGGGCACAGCGATGCCAGGCTTGTCCCTATAAGTGGACCCTACGATGAGGGTTTCCTACCCGAGACGATGAGGGCCTGGCCCCACAGACATGGCACAATAGGCTTCTTTTACGCCCTGATTGAAAAGGAGTAAGAAAACACCTCACTCGCCCTCTAACTTTACCTTCAACTCGTTCGCGAACCAGTTGACCCTCTGCGGGAAGGGTATCTCTATACCCTCCCTGTCAAGGGCCTCCTTTATTCTCCTCACGATTTCGGTCCTTACATCAAACCACTTCTCGCTCGGGGCCCATGCCCAGACCCTCAAGATAACGGCGCTGTCTCCCAAATCCTCGACGTAAACCCTCGGCTCGGGCTCTGCCAAAACGAGGGGCATCTCATCGAGGGTTTTCTTTATAACCTCAATCGCCCTTTGGGCATCCTCTGCATAGGCTATGCCCACCTGAACGTCAACCCTCCGAACCGGATACCGCTTTAGATTAACAATGTTACTGTTAAATAATGTCTCATTTGGAATCCTGACAAGGGTTCCATCCCATGTCCTTATTCTCGTCGAGAGAATCCTTATGTCCTCGACAATCCCTTGGACATCTCCGACTTGGACAGCGTCGCCTATCTGGAGGGGTTTGTCAAAGTACATGAAGATTCCGGAGACGAAGTTAGAAACGACGGTTCTCGACGAGAAACCGAGAACGATACCCGTTATCCCTGCCGCGGCTAGAAGGGCTCCGAGCTCACCCATGATACCCGCAAAGCTAAGGGCAAGGAAAAACGCCAAGGTTATGAAAGTATAATAGAAAAGCTTTGCCTTGATTTTGTCCTCTGGCCCTCTTTTTGTCTGAATGAGGTAGTCCTTTGATTTCTTTGCTATAAGGTAGGAGATGTAGAAAAACCCCACTGCAAAGGCAAGGTTTCCTATTGTCGTCGGTCCTACGTTGTATTTCATCAGACCGAGGGCGTAGAGGGCCCCGATTATGCCGCCAAGGATAAAGAGCTTGAAGACGAGTTCTGCTGTGTCCTCATTGAGTATCCACGTCAGGTCCGTTTCTTTCGAGGCCCGAATTATGCCCTTCTTCATAAGTTCGCCGAGGAACGTCAGGATAACCATAGCCAAGATGGCCTTGAGCAACTCCTCAACGGTGATTCCCGGAACGATTGGCGTTGATAAGGCAGTTGTGTTCACGGCCACCACCTCATCCTGAAGTTTGGCATGGGTTCGGCCTTGTGAGTCGCCTTTAGCCTTCCATCTGGAGGATTCCCCGTGTTGTTAACCTCGTAGGGTTCCTTTGTCGTGAGAATTATAAGGGGGTAGTAGGCCCTCTCCCCGGAATAGAACATGGTGCTGTTTTTTATTGGGATAACGACTCGCTCAACCAGTTTCCAATCCCTTGTGGGATTCCTAATAATCAGCTTGACCACACCCAGAGAGTCCGGTTCGCTCTCGTAAAACGGACTTACATGGTATCTTGCAATAATCCCAATTGAATGCTCTCCGTATAGGGCGTATTTTTCCTTTCCAACAACGAAGCGGTCTATTGTTGTGTTTCCGGTCTTGGATACAACGTCCACTGGTGCGCTGAGATAACCGTGAACCGTCTCTCCAGGTGGAACGGTAAGTCTCTCCCTGAGCCTTATCATGAGAAACCTGACGCCGTATCCCTCAGCGGGGGCAGGAAGAATGGAAAGCTTTCTCCCCTTAAGAATTCTCACAACAACATCGTCTCGCTTGTACGTGAAAACCCCTTCTGAGTTTTCGATTATATGAATTTTTTTGTTTCCGACGTGTATGAACTGCGTTTTGAGCTCGTGCTCTCCGAAGGTTTTCATGTTGAAAAATTTGAGAGCCAAAATTTAAAGTTTCCTAAGGAGCCCTCACCAGGTCCAGCCTTTCAACCTTGAAGTAGCCGTATATCGTTATTGGGTTCCCGCTCTCGTCAAGGGACGTAAAGTTTCCATCAACCTCAAGCGGGATGAAGATTTTCGGCGCGATCTTCGCCCTTCCACTCATCGAAACCCCCTCCGGCCCAGAGTAGCTCCAAGTTCCTTCAACAACGCGGAACTCTATACCTGAGAATTCCACGGTTCCATCGGGCCTCGTCTCCCACTCCCAGGCGTGGCCGAGGTAGTCGCTCCAGGCCCCCTTTTGAGGCTCCAGAAGGTTTCTAGCACTCCAGTCACCCCATAGTCCAACGTGCAGGACCGCGAACCAGCCAGTGTAGAGGTTCATCAGGTCGGGATTCAGGTCGCTCATGATATCCTGGTCGCCACCGATATAGGGAATGACCGATTTACCCACCGCTGGGGGATTGGTGTAGAGGAGCTCCCTTCCGTCGTACTCAATCTTGAAGCCGACGAAGTCGTTGTCGCCGTAGGTTGAGGAGGCCCAGCCCATGTCCCAGGGGTATATGAAGGCTTCGCTCGTCCGCGTGGTGTACCAGACCCTAATCGTGACGGGTTTGTCCATTTCCACGGCCTTGACTGGCGTTATAACCGTCTCGTACTCGTAAACCTCAAAGCTTCCTACCTCGGTCTTGGAACCTGAGAAGTCGAGGCCATAGACCGTAACGTTGGTTTTCCTCTCTGTCTTCTCGATTCTGTACTCGTAGAGCGGGCTCGTTTCGTTCGGCCTGACCCTGTAGAGGACGACGTAGTGGGTAACGAAGTAGCGCTCGCCATCGACCACTATCGGAGAGTATTCCCATGGGTTTTTCCAGTAGAGCTCACCCTGTGGAATTGAGGTTGACGTTTGGGTTCCGGTTTCGCTCTGGCTCGGGGTGGAGGATGTCGAGTGCGTCTCTGATGTAGTTTTCGTCGTTTCCACCGAGGAAGTGGACTTAGATGTTGAGCTCTCCCATCCGGTGGACTGGGAGCCCGTTTCTGGCGTTCCCGATGAGCTTCCACCCGAACCAACGCATCCGCTTGCGATAATAACAACCGCCACGAGCAAAAGGGCGAGTGCAAACTTTTTCATACCAACATCTCCTTTCTTGTTGAGTAAGGCCCAGAAAAGCAAAGGGCATCTTTACGTATTTGGTGTTCATTCTATTAAAACCTTTTTAAAGATTCGAGCGAACTTGAACTTGTTAAAACTCCCCTCAAGGGAAGGGGTTCCAGCCCGGCTAAGCCCCCGGCGAACCTTGAAAGGTCGAAAACGTGCTCGACTTTCTCAATAACGCCAACGTCTGCGGTAGCGACGGTCTCAAAGGCTTTCAGCTCGTAGTCAGGACTCCTGACGAGGCGAACCTCAGCTGGAACCTCAAGCTCTCTCAGAAACCTTTCGGTGATTGCCTTAACGACGCCACTCCCCGGGTTGTTCTTCCCGTAGAAGAGGACCGCCTTTTGCGGGGAGAGCTCAGCTAAGGCCGAGACTATAAGTTTTAGATTATGCTCAGTCTCCTCATGAGGTCTGTACTTCCCCCGGTAGGCCAAATCTCTAACGAGCGAATCTTCGCAGAGTATTGCCTTCCCAGCTAAGAGGGATTCAAGGGTTATGAGGACGTTAAAGCCGTCTATCGCCAGAACTCTACCCCGGACTTCATGGGGCCTGAGGAGTTTTCGCTTAACCTCCTCAACCCACGAATCCGAGAAGACACAGCGAGCTAAAAGGTGCCGTTCCTTTTTTCCAAGCTGGTAGTGGTTGGAAACGAAATTCAGGGCAACGCTTTTCCTGTAACCCCTGTTGAGGAGGTATTTAAGGTCCCGATATGCCTCAACCAGCATGACAAAAAATAGGAGAAAGCTCAGATAACCTTTTCGAGGGTTTCTCCGTCCTTGCCGGTGTGAATCCTGAGCTTGACCTTGCTTGCAAGGAGGGAGCTCTTGACCTTCTTCGTCAGAATCTCATCGACTTGGAAGATTCCTGCCGGGTGCTTCATCCATATCTCGATGAGTATCGGCTGTCTCTCGTCACCCTCGCGGATTTCAACGCGCTCTATTGCTAGAGCAGAAACGGCGTGTATGTCAACGCGGTCCTTCTTGTGGACGAGCCTGCTCCTTCCTGCCTCCATGTCACAGCCATCAGCTATGGTAACGATAGAGCCCTCTATGGTTGTGCACGGCACGTGCTCGTCGTGGGTGTAAATTGCGTTGAGGGTTAAAGCTTTCAGCAACAGGGGGTCGTGCCTCTCGAACTCCCTCACGAGCCTCTCGATTATGGGTTCGGCGAGGAAAACGCTGAATTCATAATGGTTTATCCTGTGTATCATGTTGCCTATGTCGTGAAATAGGGCTCCAAAGGCGACTATAAACTTGCTCCACCAGAGGGGCTTGCCAAGTTTCTCAGCCGTCGTTTGGATTTCAAACTTCTTGAGTATCCTAAGCAACTCAAGGGCCCTTCTTGTCGTCAGGAGAACGTGAACGGGACCATGGTCGTTGAACTGGTAGACGTTGAGCACTATGTAATTTGTAGTGTCAAAGTAGTAGTGGTACTCTCGAAAAGTCCTTTCGTAGGCCTCGAAGAGCTTGTCGTCCTCAAAGAGTTCCCTAATTTCCTTTAAGAGTGCCTCCTCCGTATACATTCTCCCACCCAAAGCCCAAACGGCGCTTAGAATTTAAGGGTTTTGAACGGGATTCGGTGAAAACCCGCCTGGATAAGGCACGTCTTTTCACTCCAGCATGCCCTCAAGCTCGAGGATTTTTTTTGAGCGGAGGTAAACAACTGGGATGCCCCTCTCCCTTAATCTCTTCTTCAGCCCTTTATCGTTCGTGCAGACTATAACACGCTCGTTACTGACGGCAAAATCGTAAATCTGGTCGTCTATAGGTTTTTCACCAAAGCGACTTATCTCGATGGTCTCGAACCTCTCCGCGAGCTTCTTAGCCATCCTAACCGCGAGCAGGTCTTTTCCCCGGGTCTTTCTCTCTATGACACTCAGCTCATCGAGGACAACGTTTGGAATGACTATCCTGAACCTAACGTCAAGGACTCTGTTGAGCTCCGAGATTATGTCAACGCCGAACTGGCCCGGGACAAGGAGAAAGTTCGTGTCAGGGATGACTATCCATTCCCTCCTCATAAAAACCACCAAGAAAAGAAGGGAAAGGGCTCACTCCTTTATGAAACCGTAGCCTATGAGGCGCCACCTGCTCCCGACCTGCCTGCTTATGGCAACCCTATCGCCGACCTCAGCACAGACCGGAATCTGGAGCTTGAGCTCGACCTCGTCCTTTCCAAGGCCTGTCACGAGACCCATCGTTCTGGCCGTTCCAACGTTGAGGAGGAGAACCTCCTTCCTCTTAATTGGCTCCACCTTGAGCTCATCGGCAGTACCAACAACGCGCTCAAGAAGATGAACCTCAAGCCTGAGCTCCTTCCACACCGGCGGGAGTTTGCCGGGCTTTCCAACGACGTTTCCTGCCATAAGGTCACCCTTCGTTAAGTATGGGTCGAGCTTTGTCCCAACGCCGACGAGTCCTCCCGGATAGGCCTCCTCAACGAACCTACCACCGGCCTGGAGCGAGACTATTTCAGTGGTTATCGGCTCGTACTTAATCCTGCCGTGCTCCTCATAGGGAACGCCCGGCCTTATCTCTATCTCGTCTCCCACTTTCAGCTTGCCCTGGACTATCGAACCACCGATAACGCCACCTATGAGCTTCTCAGGGGGAGTTCCCGGCTTGTTGACGTCGAAGCTCCTCAAAACCAGCATCTTCGGCGGCTTGTTCGGGTCGCGCTTTGGAGTTGGAATGAACTTTTCTATTGCCGCGAGAAGAACGTCAACATTAGCTCCATGTAAAGCTGAAATCGGGATTATCGGGGCGTTCTCAGCGACAGTTCCAGCCACGAACTCCTTGATTTCTTCATAGCGTTTCATGACGGTCTCCCTGTCGACGAGCTCAATCTTGTTGAGAGCTATGACTATGTTCTTGTTCCCAACTATCTGAAGGGCCATCAGGTGCTCCCTCGTCTGGGGCATGACTCCCTCGTTGGCCGCTATGACAAGTACCGCACCGTCCATAAGGGAAGCTCCGGCGAGCATCGTTGTCATCAGCGCCTCGTGGCCGGGGGCGTCTATGAAGGAAACGCGCCTCTCGAACTCGGTCTCGGCACCGCAGTATGGGCAGACCGGTGAGGTTGAGTACCTGCCACACTTTGGGCACTTCCTTATCTCGGCATCGGCGAAGCCTATCTTTATCGTAATACCTCTCCTCAGTTCCTCGCTGTGCGTGTCAGTCCATATTCCGGTTAAAGCCTTGGTGAGTGTCGTCTTACCGTGGTCAACGTGACCAACCATTCCTATGTTAACCTCGGCCTGTCTAAACTCCTTGGCCATCTCTCTCACCCCTAAGAAGTAGAAACTGGGGGCGCTTATTAAGGTTTCTTTATAACCCACCTTCGGTTTTGCTGAACGTTCTGGGAGTAGTCAGGTGAAGAAAATCGAACAAGCGGATGGTTACGATGTATTAAAAACCCTGAAATTCCTCGCCTGAAGGAGTTTCTCCTTCTTGTCTTTGCTAAACGGGTGTCCTGCATCCGTGAGGAGCTTGGCCCTTATCAGTGCAAATATCAACCCCAGCAGTCCTAAGATGAGGAGGTTGCTATCAAACCATCACCCAAAAAGAGATGCCATTACCAGTATAAAGTCTATCACATAACGAGAAACCAAGAGATTGTTGGTAACAATCTCGGCTTTCTCCTTAGGATATATTTTGAGAATGCTATCTACTCATCCCTGTAAATGAGTAGGATTATTGACTACCAAGACCTCGACCGCAATCAAGCGAGTGAGGAAATTGTACGCGAACTTTTTGTTGTTGGCAACCATGAACGACTCCCCGGTTAATCATGGCATGGAGGATTCTCTATCCTTCCTCCACAGGGTAAGCTCGAAAAAGCTTCCTAGAAGGCCCAGCAGAACTGCTGGAAGTAGGAGGAACAGTAGCACCAATATGAACCCCTCGCCCTCAGTTGGGCCCGATATTGGACCGTCTATGAAAGAGGCCACAATCTTTAACAGTCCAAGAACTGCCACGAGAAGGATTGGCACGATGGTTAAAGTAACCGTTGCAAGGTCTCCGGGCTTAACACCAAGCCTAGATGCAAGGAACGCCACAGCGATAGAACCCAACAGCAGGCCCACGAGATAGAGTGCAAGTGGAGGTATTCCTCCCGCGTTAACTCCAAGGAGAAAAACTGCCAAAAAGGATAGGACAACCATAAGGATTGAAATTCCCAATCTCCCCACCATCTCACCCACAACAACCACCCGTGAGAATTATCTCCGATATCAACTATGCAACTCACCCCCATAACTTTTTTCATTTTGCTAATGGTAAAGAAGTATAAGTAAAAGAGTCGAGTGGCCGTACAATTTGAGAGTTTAAATGGCCATAGAAAGGAGTAAAGAAAGCTCAAAACACAATCTTCATGTTGACCTGGACGATGTTTGGGCTTATGGTGTTGCCATGGACGGTCTTCTTCCTCCTCTCACCCTTCTCCCTGGGCCTAAAGCCCGGCCCCTTGGAGAGGAGTATCTTAACCCTCCTCGGGCCGTGGACGTCTGGTCTCATCGGGAAGCCGTCTTTGTCTGTCCCTCCGGTTATCTTGAGCTTCGCATCCTCGGAAATGCTCTCGTCGCCGAATATCTCCCTGAGGTTAAGACCGAGCTCCTTCGCTGGGACTTCCTCACCTATGCGCTTTCCTATGAGCTTCTCTGCCTCCCCACCGGTTATCTCAACCTGCTTTGCTATACCGGTCTTCGGGTTCGATATAACGAGCTTGAAAGTGGCCATTCCTCCCACCTCCATTCATCAGCGGGATTCATTGGGCAGAGCCCTTTCCCGAGCGGTCTTGAACGGAGCGTTTAAAAACCTTACCGTGAAGTTTAAATATAATAGTGAAAACTCAAGGGCAGGTGGTAGTATGGCGAAAGAAAAAACGACACTCCCACCAACCGGAGCAGGGCTGATGAGGTTCTTTGACGAGGACACAAAGGCCATAAAGGTCAGCCCGAAGGGCGTCATAGCAATGACCCTCGTGCTCATTGCAGCTGAGGTTCTTCTGTACGTCTTTGGTCCAAGTATCTTCGGCTAAAGGAAGCTCGTTTTCTTTAATCCCCTTGCGTTTAGCTCCTCGTCTATTATTCCCCTAACAACTTCTTCGAGCTGTCTCTGGATGAGCGCCTCAACGTCAGCTTTAATCTTGTCAATGTCCCCCCTAAGGCCTTCGAGGAGCCTGATGTATTCTCTAGCCATCTCAAGCTGCCCCTCCTGCCTTACGAGTTGCTCTTTCAGGTGCTCAAAGTCGTCCTTCATGACCTGGAACTTCCTGAGCTCACGCTGGAGCTCCTCGATTTCCCTCTTGAGGCGGTAGTTTTCCTCCTTGAGCTGTTCTATAAGTTTTTCTTTGGCCTCAAGCTCCTTCACAAGGGAGTTGTATTCCTCAGCTATCTGGTGGAGTCTCTCGATTTCCCGCAGGGGGGGAACCTTGCCGTCGCCGAGGATTATAACATCTGGCCCCACGTTTACAATGTCGTCCGGGGATATTTTCATCTTCCTCTCGCTTGTGAAAATGCTCTGGCCCTTCCCAAGGTTCTCGACTTCCTTCATCTTGAGTATAAAGTAGAACTTGTCTCCCTCAACCTCGACGTTTATGTCGGTAACATAGCCGAGTATCTTGCCATCGGTAAGAGAAATCACGAACTTGTTTATTAACTGGTTAGTCCTTGCCTCTTCGGGCATATTCACCACCGCAGGATTTTGTTTCTAGGCATACTTAACCTTTCCGCCAAACCTTTTAAAGGCCCGAAAGAACTTCAGCTAGGTGAGGAGAGATGATAATATTCGCCGGGCGCTCAAATGTCGGCAAGAGCACGCTGATATTCAAACTTACAGGGAAGAAGGTTAAGAGGGGAAAGAGGCCCGGCGTGACGAGGAAACCCGTTGAAATCGAGTGGAGGGGCAAAAAGGTCGTTGATTTGCCCGGTTTTGGCTTCATGAGCGGGCTTCCAAAGCACGTCCAAGAGAGAGTAAAGGATGAGATAGTGCACTTCATCGAGGACAACGCCGATGAGATAGAGCTCGCGGTTCTTGTTGTTGACGGAAAGGCTTCGCCTGAGATAATAGAACGCTGGGAGAAGAGAGGCGAGATTCCGATAGATGTGGAGTTCTACCAGTTCCTCCAAGAGCTTGACATACCAACCATAGTTGCCGTCAACAAGGTTGACAAAGTCAAGAACGTCCAGGGGGTTATATACTTTTTAGCTGAAAAGTTCGGCGTTCCCTATTCGGAAATTCCAAGGACTTTTGTTCCAGTCTCGGCCAAGTTCGGAAAGAACCTCGACGAGCTGAAAAGATTGATGGAAGAGAAACTCAGGTCATAGCACTTCCAAGACGAGGTGGGTGTTGGTTTCTCTGACGCCGTCGAGGGAAGCTATCTCCTCGAGTATCTCGTCAAGTTTCGTCTTGTCTGCCTCGATTATCAGGTCAACGTCGCCGGTAACGCGGTAAATCTTCTTTATTTTGAGTCTTCTTATGGCCTCATAGACGTGCCTTCTCTTTGTCGGTTCAATCTTAACAAAAACGAAAACATCTCCTTTTTTCTCGCCCAAAAGTTCAAGCGCTTTGTCGGTCAGGTCTATGAAACCCCTGCCGGTTCTTATGTAGCTGAGCTCCTTGAGAACCTTGAGGTGGTTGCTCAAGGCTTGTCTTGTTATGCCAAGCTCTTTCGCCAGCTCGTCCTGGGTTTTCTCGACGGTA
Source organism: Thermococcus sp. (assembly GCF_015523185.1). NCBI lineage: Archaea > Methanobacteriati > Methanobacteriota > Thermococci > Thermococcales > Thermococcaceae > Thermococcus > Thermococcus sp. Next base: position 17,039 of record NZ_WAKV01000067.1, on the reverse strand, counting down.
TGAACCTCGATTGTCTTGCCGTCCTCGTAGAGCTTCCTCAGGAGTTTGACCTGCCTCGGTGTCAGGGAGTTCCTCTCTGGCATGAGTATCACCTTATTCTTTTTCTAATTTAATCGCGATAAACGTCAAACTTCCATTTTCACTTCTTCACTGAAAGTGAGGCATCTTATAAGTTTTTCTAGGGTTTTTGGACTCAAGGTTTTTAACCTTCCACAGAAACTCTAAACCATGAACAAGGCCATCTACACCAACGATGTTCCCCCCGACAGGCTAGAACTCCTTGCCGAGCTTTCTTCACGAGATGCCGTTAAGGTTATGGTTATTGGGGACCTTGATACGGGAAAGAGCACCCTTGTAACGTTTCTGGCAAACGAGCTCATGAACCTCGGAAAGAGCGTTGCAGTAGTTGATTCCGACGTTGGTCAGAAGGGTGTTCTCCCACCAGCCACGATAAGCCTTGCTCTCCCGGAGGAAAACTTCTCAAGCCTTTCCAAACTCACTGGAATGGCTCACTACTTCATAGGAACGGTCTCTCCTGGCCAGTTTATCGGTGAGGTGGCCGTTGGCGTTAGGAGGCTCGTTGAGCTGGCCGAGAAAAGTGCAGATGTTGTTTTAATAGACACGACCGGTTTCGTTACCGGACCGGGTTTTGAGATGAAACGCCTTAAAGCAGAGCTAGTGAAACCGGATTTGATAGTCCTCCTCGAGAGGAATGGTGAACTTAGCTCACTTGCTAGGGCACTCTCACCGTATGGAAACGTGGTCAGGCTTGGAGTCAGCGAAAACGCAAGGAACGTCTCTAGAGAGGAAAGGCGAGAAATCAGGTTTGAGAAGTGGAGGACATACTTCCTGAACTCCAGTCTTGTCGAGTTTGACCTTTCGGAGATAGTTATTACCGGAACTTCCCTCTTCCATGGCCGTCCCCTTGATGAAATGGAGAAAACCCTCCTCTCGCGAGCCTTCCGGTGGCTCGTCCTTGCCGGATGGGAGAACAATGAACGCTACACAGTTGTGAAAGCAGATGAGGATAGCTTTCCGAGGGGCTACCGTTCGATTCACGCCGTAGACTTTGAAAAGCTGAACAACCTCCTTGTTGGCCTGATTGACGAAAACGGCCTCTGTCTCGGCCTTGGAATTTTGAAGTGGATTAACTTCAGTGCCGGAACGCTTCAGGTACTAACTCCCCTTGAGAAGGATTCATTGAGCTCTGTTAGGGAAATCCGTTTTGGAAGGATGAGGGTTTTGGAAACCGGTGAGGAGATGAGCCTTTTAAGGAGAGACGAACTTTGAGCCCATAAGGTTTTAAAGTTCAACCACAATGGTCGGAAGGTGATACCTTGGAGGCTAGGGCGTTCATCGAAATCACGAGGCCCCACAACTGTATATTAGCTGGTATAGTCGGTCTGCTCGGCTCGATAGTTGCAGTGGGACACTTTCCAGAGCCAACGAAGGCAATTTTAGTGTTCCTCGTTGTAACGCTCGGCTGTTCGGCCGGCAACACCATAAACGACTACTTCGACTACGAGATAGACAGGATAAACCGGCCGGAAAGACCCCTCCCCAGAGGAGCCATGGGCAGGAGGACTGCCTTCTGGTACGCGATGGTGCTCTTCGCTATTGGCCTAGTCCTCGCCTCGCTCATAAACGTCTACGCCTTTTTACTGGCCCTCATCGCCTACGCCACGATGTTCCTCTACGCCTGGAAGCTTAAGCCCCTGCCCTTCATCGGTAACTTGGCCGTTGCCGGCTTAACTGGTGCGACTCCGCTCTATGGAGCAATAGCCGTTGGTAAAATCGGTCTCGCTGGATATCTGGCACTTTGTGCCTTCCTCGTCAACGTCGCTCGGGAGGTCATAAAGGACATTGAGGATGTGGAAGGCGACCTAGCGAAGGGTGCTAAGACACTGCCGATAGTCATCGGGAAGAAAAAATCGGCCTACATCGGGGCGTTGTTTGCGTTTTTGACTGTTATAGCGTCATTCCTACCTATCAAAGCTGGTGTTGGACTTAGTTACTTGGCCATGGTTCCTGTTGATGCCATAATCCTTTATTCGGCATTCCTTATCCTCCGCTCGCAGGACAGGGAAACCGCCCACAGCTCCCAAAAGTTGCTCAAAATCAGCATATTCCTAGCCGTGATGGCTTTCCTGATAGCTTCACTTGTGAGGTGATTGGTATGGAATTTAAGGACGAGATAGTTAGGGAACTGGAAAACGATGAGCTCTGGACGGTGCTTACCTTCAAGACCCCTCACGGGCCTGCGACAACCCTGAACGAGCTCGTGAAGGTCGTTGAGGATGCCGGCTGGAAGGTCACTTTCAAAGCCAACTGGTGGACCGCTGACATTCCCTACGGCCTGATAAGGATAGACCTCCAGAAAGATGGAAGAGAGAAGATTCTCCTTGGCAAGTGGATTCTAGGGGAAAAATGCGAACTCATACGGATTGAAAGCCTCGACCTTGAACGCGGAAAGGACGAGTTCTTCCGTATGGTGGACAGCATAACCTCAACGCTAATCCACGACCCAGTTATAAGAACAATGCGCGAGCAGTACTGACGGCTTTATTTTTTGGAAATTTGAAAGGGAGAAAGGCTCAGAGGGGTTCGTAGAATCCTATCTCGGGCTCGTAGATTTCCCCCTCAGCCAGCAATTGGCTTATCGCCTCCTCGATTATTTCCTCGTCGAACTCCTTTGAAAGCTTTTTAACAATGAACTTGTGCGATAAAGCCTTCCCCTTCTCGCGGAGCAGGTTCATTACAGCTTCCTTTGCCTTCTCAAGCTCTGGATTGAGTGGCGTCTCCTCTGTTTCTTCGGCCGTTTCTTCACCCAGTAGCTCCTCCTCAAGGGCCCTCTGCTCAAGCATCATTGTGTAGAGCTCGTCTATTGTGAGGAGAAGCTCCTCATCAACCCCCCTGTTCTTGGCTATGACCTTCGCCTTGGCCGTTATTCCGTAGCGGTCGTAGATTTCAAAGGCTATCCTAGCCTTCTCGGCGTGCTCCACCTTCTCCTTCAGGGTCTCGAAGCGGTGGAGTATCCAGAAGTTCGGACTAACTTTGGAAACGCCCTCTACAAGTATCTGCTTGTCATCGCGCCACTCTGCTACTTTCCCGATTATCTGGACGAGGTCGCCCTTTTTAACGAGTCTTATGAAGCGGGTATCATCTCTGAAACCGAGAACCCATATCGTTCCCGTCCCGTCGTCAATCTGGAACTTGCCGTAGGTCTCATCGTCGCTTATAACGGGCTCCCTGACAACGGTGGCGACGACCTTGACGCGATAGACCTTTCTGGCGTCGCGCGTTATTAGGTAGTTGGGCTCGAAGTCGCCCTCGCTTCTCACGTAGTAGCCGTCAAGAATGTCCTTGACGTAGACCCTGCTCGCTGGCAGGCGCTTCTTCATAGCTCCTCACCCCCGAAGAAGCTGATGACGTTTTCAATCTTTGGCAGGACCTTTCTCTCGAGTTCCCTTATCTCTTCAAGCGCTTCCAGGTCTGCCTCGCTGAAGTCCTGTATCACCTCGCCGAAGATGTGGACGCTCTCCTCACCCCTTATGACCCTCCCGATGACCCTTACCGTTTGGCCGTTCTCGGGTAAAACGTTCTCCTCGCTCTCAACGAGTATAACACCGGTTCCATCGTCTAGCCAGAAGGTGTAGTCGAGCTTGTCCACCTTGAAGGCCTTGCCAATGAGAGAAACCCTGGTGTCGTCTTCCCTAATCTCGGCAATTTTCCTCTCAACCGCGGGTTTTCTCCTTCTAAAGCGAACCTCCTCCATTTCACTCACCACCGAGGGCTTTCAAAACTTCCCTGAGTTCCCTCCTCGCGAGTTCAATCTCACGCCTTTCATCAACTTCCTCCCATGTCCTCGCCTTTAGGAGAGTTCCGAGGAACTTATCTTCGGTAACGTTGCCCCTGACGATTATCTCCTTCCCGAGGAGCGGGTAGTAGGTTTCCTCCGCGAGCTTCCTGCCGGCTTCCCTTATCGTCAGACCCTCCTCGATTAGTTTCTTGAGTTTCTCGTCTATCTCCTCTGGACTTTCGCCGAGTAGCTCGCTCGCCTCGTCGCCAAAGAGGGTAACCCTGATGTAGCCGGTAGAATCATCAAGGCCGAAGTCGAGGACGACCATCTTCACCGGCTCAACTGGGCCGTGTTCAGGACAGACCCAGGTCTCACTCGCCGGGTCGTAGTCAACCTTTCTCCTACACTCGGGACAGGACTCATAGGTTACAACGCGGTAGAGCCTCGCTATCGTCCCCCTCAGCTCGACGAAGCGCTCGTTGCCTTCTAAGTCCCTAATCTTCATCCTCCTGTAGTTGTATGTTCTGACCTCTTCAAGGGGAGGTATCTCCTCAACGCGGGGGTCTTCCGGGTTTTTAATAATCCTCGTTCTGAAGTTGGCGTGAAGCTCTATTCCCCTCATACCCTCCTTAACGAGGGGGTCTATGACCTTGATGACATCTCCGGGACTGAGTTCGTCGTAGTATTTGCTCACGAAGTTGTCCCATAGGACGAGCCTCGCCTGGCCTGTTGAGTCGTAGATTACGAGGTTCGCAACCCTACCCGTTGAGCCGTCCCTCTTAGTGTACTCCCTCGGCGGAAACTTCCTGAGGACCCTTGCAACGATGTTGACGTTACTCATTCCCGGGACAAGGTCAGCTATATGAAGTAACTCCTCACCCTCCTCTAGTTTGATTCCCATCTCCTCCGCGAGCATTACGGCCGCGGCGTGTTCGGAAATCCCGTGGGTTTTAGCCAGTTCCCGGATTTTTCTCTCTACCTCCTCCTTTGAAAGACCCCTGTGGCGGATAATCCTGTTGATAATTTGCTCCTTTGTAAGGCCTACCATACCACTCACCTTGATGGTAATCATCATTTCGAGTATTTAAACTTTTTGTTACTGACTTCTTTAGCCGAGAATGGACATTATTTCTGCCCTATTGAGAAAAAAGGGCAACTGAAAGACTTATAAGTTTATTCAGTTCCAGAACTTTCTTCTCCAGTTTTGGAGTCGTCACTATTTTTGCCCTCGAGCTTTGCTATGAGGTCGCTGTACTCGGCGTGGACGACCTTCTTAAAGGCCTCCTTGATTATAACCGGGTCGTTTTCGGGGAAGCCGTAGAGCTCGGCGAACTTTTGAGTCGTCCCGAGAAGCTTCGTTCTCTCGTAGGGTTCCGCATAGATTAGACCCATCTCCGTTAGCTTCCTTATGTGCTCGTAAGCCTGACTCCCGCGGAGCTTTATTATCTTGCTCTGTTCAATCGGCTGGAGGTAAGCTATAAGTGCAAGCGTTTTCAGTTCTCCTGTCCTTAAGTCCGGCCTTGGCATCAGGTGGATTACCCGCTGGCTGTACTCCTGTTTGACCTGCATAACGTATTTGTCTCCGAGAACCCTAACAACCTCAATCGCGCTCTTTCTCTCTGCGTATTCTGCCGCTATGAGCTCGATTAATTTTTCAAGGTAATCGAGGGATTTTATTCCGAGGGTCCTTGAGAGTTCCTTTACGCTGAGGGGCCTTCCAGCAACAAAAAGAGCCGCCTCGACGAGGGCCTTGTCCTCAAGCAGTCCCATGGGTCACACCTGTCTGTGGTCTCTTCAAGGTTCGTTATTAAACTTCCGTTTACTCGAAGATTCTTCTCAGCATGGCACGCTCCCTTTCGTCCCAAGAGCCCTCGTCAAGAACAACTACAAGTAGGGCGTTATTAACGAATGCCATGTCCCTGAGGGTTGCCAGGAACTTAAGAACCGGCTGAAGGCCATTATAAGTAACGAGGAACTCAAGGCCATCGAGTACAACAACGCCGGTGATTCCACGCGAACTGGCCTCCTTGAGGTATCTGCTCACGAGCTCACTAATCCTCGGAAGGTTCGTAGGGTGAACCTTCATCTCGCCGCCAACGGCCGTTATCATGTAAACGGTCCAGGTGGGGAACTCAACGGGCTTCCTCAGGAAGGCCAGAACAGGGTATTCTTTAAGTGATTCAATAACGTTCCGGTAATCATCGCTTGTAATGAGCCTTATACCCGGCTCAACCGTTATTTTGGGCTTCTTCCGTATGAACCTCTCGGAGAGCACCATTCTGGCCATTAAATACGCAGACAGAACCGTTAAGATTGCCCCAAGGGTAAAGCCGATAGGGGCAAACCACTCCACACCTCTCAGAACGGGATAGTCCATCTCGTGAAGACCGAAGAGCGCGAGTGCTATACCAGCATTTCTGGCGGTTGGGAAGTTTCTCTCCGTGGAGGATATCATAATACCAGCTAGAAACACGTAGAAAGCCGCAATGCCATAGGGGATTCCCACTCTTGATTCCCAAGTGTTACCCAAGAGGAGCCCGTAGAAGGCCCCAAAGAATGGTGTCAAACCCAGAATCCACGGTCTTTTAAATGCAATTTGACCTTCTTCGATTAAGAAAAGCAACGAGCCATAGAAGAGAATCGAAGAAAAGAGTGCATAAAAAACAACGACAAAGGCCTCCATTCTAAGGACGTCCATAAGAACAACGATAGCCGAGATAACCCAGCCCACTCCCAAATGAAATGAAGATAGTCTCCCCGATACCCTATACGCCCGGAACAGGAAGAAGGCAACGATAACCTTAGCCGTCAGGCTGAGAACTTGTCCAGCAAGCAACAGACTCTTCACTTAAACCACTCAGGTTAAGTCCAATGAACCGATTATAATGTTTTCCCCGTTCCACGTCATAATCCTGCGACTTCATGGGGAACACAGTTTTTCATGCAGAGTACCGCAAAATTTATAAACCCGCCCTGGCAGGTATGTAACGGCACGGCGGTCATAGCGGCGGGGTTACACCCGGTCTCGTTTCGACCCCGGAAGTTAAGCCCGCCAGCGTTCCCGGGTGTACTGCCCTCCGAGAGGGGGCGGGAAACCGGGAACGCCGCCGGCCACTAACTTTCTCACAATCCTTAAATTATCATGAGCTGACTGTTCTCCATGTTCGATGAAAAGAAGCTGAGGTATCTATGGAATAGAACCGTTGAAAACCTTGTCAGGGAAGGCATCATCAGGAGCGAGGCCGTAAGGCGGGCGTTTCTCAAGTTCCCACGCTACCTCTTTGTGGAGGAACGGTATAAAAAGTATGCCCATCTGGACGAGCCGTTGCCGATTCCTGCTGGACAAACGATAAGTGCTCCCCATATGGTTGCCATAATGCTCGAGCTGGCCGACCTAAAGCCCGGTATGAACGTTCTTGAAATAGGAACTGGAAGCGGGTGGAACGCTTCCTTAATAGCTGAGCTCGTTAAGAGAGATATCTACACCATCGAGAGAATTCCCGAGCTGGCTGAATTCGCGAGGAGAAACCTTGAGCGGGCTGGGGTTAAGAACGTCCACGTGATTCTCAGTGATGGCAGTAGAGGGTTTCCTCCCAAAGCGCCGTACGACAGAATAATCGTTACCGCTGGAGCCCCCGACATACCGAAGCCTCTGGTTGAACAGCTCAAGCCTGGAGGAAAGCTCATAATCCCAGTTGGGAGCTATCATCTCTGGCAGAACTTGCTTGAAGTAATCAAGCGTGAGGACGGTTCAATTAAGGTTAAAAACCATGGGGGAGTGGCTTTCGTTCCGCTCATAGGTGAATATGGCTGGAAGGAGTAGGCTTTTAAGTTCCCCTCCCTTTTATAACCTGGTGATAGAATGAGGCTCATAGCGTTTGACGTTGAGGGGACGCTCGTAAAGGCGCGCTCAAGCTGGGTTGAACTCCACAAGAGGTTCGGCACGTGGGAGAAGGGAAAGGAGTATGCTAAACTCTTCTTTACCGGGAAGATTGACTACGCTAAGTGGGCCGAGCTTGATGCATCTCTTTGGCTCGGCAGAAGAAGAAAAGAAATCCTTGAGTGGGCGAACTCGGTTGAATATAACGACCACGCCTTTGAGCTGGTGGAGTTTTTGCGCGAGAACGGTTTCAAAATAGCCCTCCTGTCGAGCGGTCTCATGTGCCTCGCGGGAAGGGTTGCGAGAGAGCTAAAGGCTGATTACGTCTTCGCGAACGAGCTGGTCTTTGAAGACGGTAAGGTTGTGGGGGTAATACCAAGGGTGGACTTCGAGGGCAAAGGGGTAATCCTGAGACAACTAAAGGAGCAACTCAAGCCGGAACTGACGGTGGCCGTTGGCGATGGCTTTAACGACCTCAGCATGTTCAGAGAAGCGGATGTGGCGATAGCTATAAACCCGCACGAGGGTGTTGAGGGCGACCACGTCGTCGAGAGCCTGAGAGAAGTTCGGGAGATAGTCGAAGGCTTGATTGGGGGTCGGTGAAGGGCGTGGTCATCATGCCTCAGCAAAGCAAAAGCTCGTCATCCCCCTGTCGGCCCGGCCGGAACCCCCGGTTCACGATTCCCCAGGGAGGGCGGGCGCCGGGCCATGAGATGTTTCTGGATAAGACCTTAAAACATTAAAGGCCTATCATCTTGAGCTCGAGCCACCAGAATATGTCGCCGACGAAGTAGCTTATCAAGAAACCCAGGAATATTGCCGGAGCGAAGGGCATAGCTTTCTTCCTCAAAAACCTGTTCTCAAGTCTTCCCTCAGCGACAAGCCTCCTTAGTTTCTCAATCTGCTCCTTCGTCAGGCCTTCGGCCGTTGGTGATGCGATGACTTTTTCATAGCCCGGCTTGAGGATTGATAAATCGGCGTTCATGAGCGCGACCTTGAGCCTCTCGAAGGGGTCCGTTCTGTCACGTTTTACCTCTCCGTCTTTCTCGAAGATTGTCTCACCCAGTATGTCCCACTCCCTGAGCTCTTCAACGGGAACCTCCTCGATGAGGACGTTTCGCCTTATGAACCTGACGAGAGCCAGGAAGACCTTGAAGGCGTAGAGAAACGCGAGGAGCTTTACGAAGGCAAAAACCGCGCTCATCGGCGAGAGGTAGATGAGATAGGCCAGGGCAAGGGCTCCAACAACGTCCCCGATTTTCCTAAGCTTTCCGAAGACCGTTATGAGAACTATCGCGAGGAGCCAGCCGGCTATGGGGTTCAACTGGAGACCGAGACCCTTTTCGAGGATAACCCGAACACCAATGGCCCCTATAATCCAGAGGGAAAGCTCGACGGTAATGCCCGCTCCGGAGACGAATATCTCCTTGAGTTCTGAATACTGCCTTCTCAGCAGTATAAGGCCGAAGGCGTAGATGAATATGAACGGAAACACCGCGATGAGGCCGTTGAGGAGGATTGCCATGGGATAGAGGGGGTAATAGATGTAGTAAGGCGCGGTTATCTTAGCCGTGTTAGGAGGATAGGGCAAGAGGGCTGAAAATCCGGCGAGAATTATGGCATCACCGCTTGCCCATGCTCCTATGTAGAACAGAAACAGGCCGAGAACCAGACCCACGAAGAGGGCTATAATACCCGAAATGGCAACCAGGAGATTTCCTTCACTCAGGCCTTTGTAGAGATAATACAGTATTCCGATTTCAACGGCCGGGACCGGCAGTTTAACGAGCCAGCCCGGGAGGTTCACCTCTTCATCGCCTTCATCCCACCCGAGCAACTTACCTATGAGTGCCAACAGAACCGAGACGTGGTTGTCGAAGATGAAGCCAGTCTTCAGGTCGGTGTAAGAGGTAACGAAACCCATAACTAGGCCCGCCAGAAGAGGTATGACTTCCATGCTTCCACCTCACAGGTTTTCAAGGAGTTCTTTTCTAGTTTTATCAACGTAGTTACCGAGGCTCTTGTTGAGGGAATTTATTGAATTCATGATGACTCTAGCCGCAATCAGTACTAGGACTAGAACCGCGGCGAGCATGAAAAGGTATTCAATAGCCGTTTGAGCCCTTCTCATGGTTCCTCCCAATAGGGTTACGGCCCAAAGGCTTTAAAAGTTTCCCCGAACTCTTTCCGGGAGTGAAGATGAAGGTTTACCGGCTCTTCGTGAGGGATGAATACCTGGACTTCATAAAGTCCGGCCAAAAGAGGATTGAGGTGCGGGTAGCCTATCCCCAGCTCAGAAAAATTCAGCCCGGGGACAAGATTATTTTCAACGACTCGATTCCGGCTGTGGTGACCCAGGTCAAGCGCTACGAGACGTTTCGTCAGGTTCTGAGGGAGGAACCGATAAAGAAAATCTTTCCGGATGAACCCAGCTTTGAGAGGGCGGTAAAGAGGTTCCACAACCTCTACCCCAAGTGGAAGGAGAACCGCTACGGTGTTATAGCCATCAAGTTCAAGCTCATCGGTGAGGGGAGATGAAGCACCTTGAGTTCGACGGTCGCTATGCCGATGCCATACTGAAGGGAAAAAAGAGGGCAACCGTCAGGCTCGGCAGGAGGCCCAACCTCAAGGAGGGGGATGAGGTTCTAATCCACGCAGGTGGCTACGCCATAGGTAGGGCCGTAATCGAAAGGGTTGAGAGCAAGACGGTCAAAGAGCTCACCGATGAGGACGCTTTTCTCGACGGGTTCCCCAGCAGGGAGGAGTTAATCAACGCCTTAAAGGAACACTACAAATGGGTGAACGATGATTCGAGAGCACACGTTATCGTTTTCCGCCTCGTGGAGAAGTTTGATAAACCAGTGATGAGTTCCGACTACGCCTATGAGGGGAACCTTCCGGTGGAGATAGCCGAGAAGGCCCTCAAATACCTTGACCTCCCAGAGGAAGACAGAAAGCTCGTAGAGCTATTCCTCAAGACGGGAAGCCTTAGAAAAGCGGCCTACAAACTTGGGGGATTGAACAAGCGCTACCTCATAAGGGAAGCTCTCAGGAGAGCCTATGAGGAGCTTAAAAAGAGAGGAATCATGGGGCCAAAGCTTTAACGCTTTCGAGGAACGCTACCGTCTCCTCGCCATTAACTTCTCTCTTAACTGCCGAGAGCTTAACGGGCATGAGCTTGAAGGTGTTTCCGTTGATTAACCTCCTCAGGGTCTTCTCGAACTCCTTGAGTTCGTCCTCACTCGCGAAGTCGACCTTGGCTATGAAGTCGTACTCGCCGTAGAGCCAGTGTCCCTTTACTGGAATTTTTTCAAGGACTTCGTCCCTAACTCCCCATACGAGGAGTATTGCCTCGATTTTTCCCACCTCCTAGTGGGAAAAGGGTTTCTCCCCGATAAAAGTCTTTCTCAATTTTTTCCGTCAAACCTCCAAATCCCCGAAGGATTTTAGACCTGCATTCGTCTCTATGGCGGGAAGTGTTTTAACGCCCCTCCCGAATCCAGAGCGGTGGTGGTTATGAAGGCCGTGTTCTTCGACTTCGTCGGGACCCTGATAACGAAGGAAGGGGAAAACGTAACGCACCTCAACATAATCCGCGAGGTTCTCAGAAGGGTCGGGGCAGAGCTCGACGCCAAGGAGGTCTGGGATGTCTATGAAGAGGAGAGCTCAAAGCTCTTCAGCGAGCTGGCCGGAAAGGAGGCGAAAAAAATCCGGGAGGTTGACACAGAGGCCTTAAGGCGTGTCGCCGAGCGCTACGGCTTCACCGTTCCTGAGGAATTCTGGGAGATAAGCCTCGAGATGCACGCCCGCTACGGCAGACTCTTCCCCGATGCCGTCAAAACGATTAAGGCCCTGAAGGAACTGGGTCTCCACGTCGGAATCATAACTGACTCGGACAACGACTACATCATGGCCCATTTGAAGGCCCTTGGGATTTACGAGTTCTTCGACAGCATAACGACGAGCGAAGAGGCCGGCTACTTCAAGCCCCACCCAAGGTCCTTTCTTCTGGCACTCGAAAAGGCGGGGGTAAAGCCGGAGGAAGCCCTTTACGTGGGTGATAATCCTGCCAAGGACTGTGTTGGAGCCAAAAACGTTGGAATGCTCAGCGTCCTCCTCGACCCGAAGGGTGAAAAGAGAAAGCTATGGGCCAACTGCGACTTCGTCGTTTCAAAGCTGAGCGATGTTGTTGAGATAGTTAAAGGTTTGATTGAGTAGGGGTCGGAAACGGCAGGGCTCTTCATCGGCAGACCTCGCCTAGCGAAATTCTCGTCATCCCCCTCTTTTTCACTTCAGCCTTTGATAGGCTACATAGAACCTCTGAACGACCGTTATCCACGCGAGGATTCCGACTATGTAGACACCGTACTCAACGTATCTAACCCCAAGGAATGAGAAGACCATCAGGATTATCAGCCTCTCGGCCCTCTCTGCTATGCCAACCGCCAGTTTTCCAGAGCCAGCCAACTCTGCCCTGCAACGCTCGTAGCTCACCAAATAGCTCCCCATGAAGGTTAAAAAAGCAACTCTCCAGTCCACAAGGGAACCGAGGGCGATTCCAAACAGTATCGCTCCGTCGCTTATCCTGTCAAAGGTCGAATCCAAGAAGGCACCAAAACGGCTGGTTTTTCCAGTTAATCTCGCCAGCGTTCCGTCGAGGGCATCAACAAGGGACCCGATTAGAAGGACTAAACCTGCCAACCTCGGCTCGCGGAGGTAGTAGAGGTATGCCGAGAAAAGGCTGAGTATAAGCCCTATCACCGTAACTGCGTTTGGTGTCAGTCCTGCTTTTGCGAGGGGCTTAACTATCGCCTCAAGATAACCCTTAACGTTCTCGCGGTACCTGTTGAGGACCATTTAGCTCCCCTCATCGAGCTGGATTACCTTCTTCCCCCTCTCCTGTGGGATTATCCTGAGCTTTGCCCCTTTAAACTCCTTCCTCAGGCCTTCGCCCTCAAGGAGCCTGTCGAGGAAGACCGCCAGCGCGGCAACTTCGCTGTGGGGCTGGTTTCCTATTGCAACGTTGTAGTGGGCCAGCTCGTAGACTTCCCTCGGCACCTTTTCGGCACCGACAACAACCAGAATGTCCTTCCCCTCTTTGAGCTCTTCCTTCAGTCTGGGCATCGCGTCGTCAACGTGAATTCCGTACATCGTCAGGTGAACGATTACCCCTTTCTCGCGCCACTCCCTGAGGATTTTCTTCCAGCTGGGGTTGAACTCTATCTCAAAGGGCCCTCCCCAGCGTTTTACAACGTCTTCAACGCTCTCCCTAACGTGTTCGTCCTTCTCGGCGGCGACTATTATCTTCTCGGCTCCGAAGGCCCTCGCCGTCAAAGCGACGTGGGTGGTGATTCTCTTGTCCCTCTCCGGTCTGTGGCCGAGTCTAAGCACAGCTATCATCACACCTCACCCGTGAAAACCCTCCAGTAGTATGTGAAATCATCGCGCCATGACACGTCCCTGTAGAACTCGTACATGACTTTTATGTTTTTCTGGATTCTATCAACGCTCCACTCAGAAAGAACTTTGTTAAGCTCGGCATTGTTGGGTGCGGAGGCAAAAAGGAAGAGTGCATAGAGTTTTTCCTGCTCGTTCAGACCGTTGAGGATAAGGTCGAGTTTTGAACGGAGAGGCGGGTTTACACGGTTTATAATCACATTCATAAGTCTGTCCTCAAGGTTGCTCGTGAACTGGGCGGTAACATCAACGTGGCTGTGAAGCTTGGACCCGTATTTAAGGGCCATGAGACGGTAACCCCTGCTCGTTACGAGCTGATAGACCCTCGGGAAGTAAGGACTTGCTAGGTACTCGTCTAGGGTTCCTATAAAACCATGCCTAAAATCAATGACATACCAGCCGTCTTCGGTGTAGAATTCTGTAATTGGACGAAGGGTGCAGTCCCGTCCGTCGTAGAGACTCACGATTCTTGCTGGGATATCTATTGACCTGAGCATTGCTGTTATAAGTACCTGTGCTTCTCTAGGGCTTATTGACTCCATTCTCAGGAGTTCCTTTGGAGTTATGGTTGTCGTGTTGGCTGTGAAGTTGTATACTGCTTTAATCCACTTGTATATCTCAAGGGCCGCCTGGTATTCGGAACTTGCGTTTCCTATTATCGTTAGCGTGGCCGGTTTGAAGGCGGTGGCGTTGAAGGCGGAGCTCGAGTTGTATTTCTCCTCCCAGTACTTGTCAACTACGTGTGTGTAGGTTAGCCAGACGTAGTTTTCGCCGTAAGCCCTTTTCAGGTCTTCAGTATTTGCGTTCCACGGTTGCCATATAACAGTAATTCTAAAGCTCTTGGCAATGTTCTTTTCCACAGTTCCGATGCGGTACTTGAGGAGGATTGATACAAACCCATCGCGATATGCATAGGGTGCTCTAAAGGTGTATCTCAAGGTCACGTTCTGATTGGCCGGGATAATCTTCGGAGGGGTTGGAACTCCCGTGATGTTCATTCCCGGCAGAGGCATAAAGCTTATGTTTAGAACTTCGATGTTCTCACTATATTCGTTTGTTATCCTAACGGTTACGGGTATCTCTTTTCCACCAAAGACTCTCTTAGGTGCTGTTACATTTAAAAACATCTTTATGGGAACGTTTTCCTCGTTTGAGACGGTTATCCTGAAGTGACCGTAAAAGCCGGTCCACGTCCTCTTGAGTTCATCCCTGAGCTCCAGTGAAACCTGAAGTGTGTATATTCCCGGCTTTGGAGGGGCCCTGATTATCCACACGAGCTGAGTCGATTGACCAACCTTCAGAATAGATGGAAACCTCGGCTCTTGGACTATCTGAAAGTTGGGATTGCTGATAATCAAGTTTGCTCCCACCAGCCCGACCTTTCCTGTGTTGTTGACATTTACTATTATGTGGAACGTTCCTCCAGGTGGTACAACCGTTTTGTCTATCGAAAATGTAACCTTTGCTGGTGGCTTTACGAGGCAACCCGATGCAAAGACTATGAACGCAAGTGCCAGAAGTACGGCTGTTTTTCTCACCTTCATCTCCAAACCCTTTAAAGTATACCAGTTAATTAAACTTTGGGTGGTGGCGATGATAACGCTCACAACGGACTTCGGGCTCAGGGGCCCTTACGTGGGGGAGATGAAAGTTGCAATGCTTAGAGTCAACCCCAGGGCGGAGCTTGTCGATGTCACCCACGCCGTAACGAGGCACTCAATAATAGAAGGCTCCTTCGTTATGGAGCAGGTTGTCAAGTACTCGCCTCCCGGAACCGTTCACGTTGGAGTTATAGACCCGGGTGTCGGGACCGAGAGGAGGGCGGTGGTCATTGAGGGTGACCAGTGGCTTGTCGTGCCAGATAATGGCCTCGCAACGCTTCCCTTCAAGTACATAAACGCTAGGAAAGCCTGGGAGATAGACCTCGAAAGGATTAAACGCTTCACGGGGTGGAGGATAAGCTCGACCTTCCACGGGAGGGACGTCTTTGGTCCAGCCGGCGCACTCATCGATATGGGTGTTTCTCCCGAGGAGTTTGCTCGCGAGATTCCCCTCGATTCCCTCGTTAAGCTCGATTTGGAACCGAGAAGGGAAGGTGACCTCTGGTTACTCAGGGTAATCTACGTTGACGACTTCGGGAACGTTATCCTGAACCTTGAAAACTATGAAAGGCCGAAATCCGTTGAGCTTCCAGATTTAGGCCTTAGAATTCCATATCTCGATACCTACGGCCAGGTTAGACCCGGTGAGCTCCTCGCTTTGCCCGGAAGCCACGACTACCTTGAGATAGCGGTAAACAGGGGTAGCGCGAGCGAAAGGCTTAACCTGAAGGTCGGGGACGAGGTCAGGGTGAGGCTCGTTCAAAAATCCTGAACGAAAGGTTCAAAAATTTTGAACGAGAGGATAATCCATGATCCATAGACTTGCATCAACCGAAAACCGTGAGAGAATTCTCGAGTATATACTCGAGATGGAAGAGTTTGGGCCGGAGGAGGTTGCCTTGGCTCTAAACCTCAGCAAGGGATTGGTCTCCACATACTTTCGAGAGCTGGTGAAAGTGGGTATAATCCACAAACGGGGGCGGAAGTTCTACCTATCTAGGGGTCCCGAGCTGAGAGAACTTAAGAGGTTCCTTAACTTCTGGACTCTGAGGGAGGCTCTGCTACCGCTTAGGGAGGACTGGATACTTGCTTTGGGGGTTTATGGAAGCTTTGCCAGGGGTGAAAACGGAAGGGACAGTGACGTTGACGCTTGGATTTTTGTGGAAGAGAGTGACCCTCTCAAAATCATGGAGTTCCAGGAAAAGCTTGAAAAAGCCCTCGGGAGGGAAGTTGACCTTCTTGTCCTTACAAGGGATAAACTGGCCCGGCTCAAAAAGGAGAATCCCTATCTTTACTGGAGCATCAAACTTTCATCGCTGGTGTTATGGGGGGACGTTGATGGACTTTGAAGAGCGCGTTAGAAGGAGCTATCTTAGAAGAATTGAACCACAACCTGAACTTGGAAGGCTCATCCTTGCCAAGGCTCGCTCCTTCTTGGAATCTGCAAGAAAGAACCTGGACATGGGCATTCACAACGGTGCCCTTGTAATGGCTTACCTTACCTTCTTCCACGCCGCGAGGACACTTCTATTCAGAGATGGGTGGAGGGAGAAAAGTCACGCCTACATCTCGGCCTATCTTAGGGAGTTCTACGTAAAGCCCGGGATCATGGAGGTTAAATGGGTGAGATACCTCGATTACGTGAGGGACCTGGGGTATCAGGGCCAGTACGACGTTGGCTTCTCCCCGGAGCCTGAGGATGTTGAGACCATTATCCCGAAGGCAGAGGCATTTATCGAGGTTGTTGAAAACATCCTTGGAGGTGAAACCGATGGTTAAACGCGGTCTCTTCGTTGGAAGGTTCCAGCCTGTGCACAACGGCCACATTAAGGCCCTCGAGTTCGTTTTTTCGCAGGTTGACGAGGTGATAATCGGCATTGGGAGCGCACAGGCCAGCCACACGCTGAAAAACCCATTCACGACGAGCGAGAGGATGGAGATGCTGATAAGGGCTTTGGATGAGGCTGGTGTAAACAAGCGCTACTACCTCATCCCGCTCCCGGACATCAACTTCAACGCCATATGGGCGACCTACGTTGTCAGTATGGTTCCCAGGTTTGACGTCGTCTTCACCGGCAACTCTTTGGTAGCACAGCTATTCCGCGAGAAGGGCTACGAAGTTATCGTCCAGCCCATGTTCAGGAAGGACATCCTCTCGGCGACCGAGATACGGCGGCGCATGGTTGAGGGCGAGCCTTGGGAGGAGCTGGTTCCCAAAAGCGTTGCCGAGTTCATAAAGGAAATCCACGGCGTCGAAAGGATTCAGATGCTCGCCACCAATCTTGAGAAGAACGAGAAGGAG
>NZ_WAKV01000066.1 GCF_015523185.1 Thermococcus sp. | reverse complement strand
TCACCTTTGGCAGTTCCCTCTCAAAGGACTCCCAAACGACCGGTCTAAGCTCCCTGAAAAGGCCAGTGATTAGCTCCTCTATGAGGCCCATAACGTCGTCCATGCTCGCCCCAGCGATTTCCATGTCGAGCTGGGTGAACTCGTATGCGTGTCTGCCGTCGTCCGCTTCCCTTCCCTCAAGCCTTATGTTCGGCGAGAGGACAAAGAGCCTGTCAACTCCCATAGCTATTGCAATCTGCTTATGAAGTATCATGCTGTGGGTCAACCTAAGCCTTTCTCCGTAGACCTCCACTTCAGGTGGTCTCAGGGCTTCTCCCGCGGCAGGGTCCGGCCAGAGGGGGTCGGTTATCGAGCTCAGAACAACTGGGAGTAGCCAGCGAAAGCCCCTCTTTGAAAGCTCGCCGGTAAGGTAAGCAATCACCCTCGTCTGAACGTCCGCTATTGGGTCAATTTTTCTACTTACAATTTGGAGAGCGTTCATGTTAATCACCAATTTTTCGTCAAGTTGTTTAGGGTTTATTGCCCTTGTGCAAAAATCCTTGAATTTTTGACAAAAATGATGGAAATTAAGCATTTTTCTTGATAAAATTTCTAAATTTTAAGATTAAATTGTCATAATTTCAACAGACTTCAAAGAGCCAAACGGCAGAGTTATAACTCCTGAGACAGAATACCCTCGGTGGAAACCATGGGCGTCTACATCTTCAAGCCCGAGGATTTGATACGCTACGGTTCGGCAAGGCCTGAGCAGATGGAGCTTTTGAAGGAAGAAATCCTGGCCAAGAGGGACGTTCTCATTGCCGGCACGAGCAGGAGCGGAAAGACAAAGCTCGTCGAGGCGCTCCTCCACTACGTTCCAGAGGACTGGAAGGTGGCCGTCGTTACTGCCTACGGCGAGTTTAAGCCATTCAGAAAGAACATCGAGGTTATCGATACTGCATTCGACCAGAGGGGCACGAACGAAAGAACCGATGAGGTCATCGGGAAACTGAAGAGCCTGAAGCCTGACTACGTTGTTGTAGACACCCTTCACACCATCAGCGTCCCGAGGGTTCTCGACGAGCTGATAGATGATTACGCTTTCATCGTAACGTCCCTGGCTATGAGCAACGACTTGAAGGCCGAAACAATGCACTGGCTCGGAATAGATGAGAACACATTCAACCGCTTCGACGTTCTAGTAGAGCTGAGCAGGGACTGGAGAACCGGAATGAAGAAGATAAACAGGATTTACAGGATAAAGGACGGGGAGTTAATCCCTGTAACCTAATCCTCCCACAATTTTTTGAAGACCCTGAGGTAGCCCTTTCTCCAAGCTAAGTAGAGAACCCCGTTGAAAACCAGCGTTGCCAATAGCGCGAGGGTCAGGGAGCTGAACGTTATTCCCGCCATGCTGTATTGCGTTCTCCTAAACATCCCGAGGGAAACGTAGTCCTCCGGGGTCATGTGCCTCATTTTCAGCTCCGTCCTAACGGTTCCGTTTTCGGGCTGGAGGGAGAGCATGTGGTTCCACGTCACAACGTAGAGCTTAACGTGGCTCCCGTTTTCAGCGCAGTTGGAGACGGTGACGTTCCGTTCAAGCCAGAGGCATTTTCTACCGGGGAGGAGTTTCCCGTGAACCTCAACGTGGCCCTTTGTCTGAAAGTAAAAGGTACCGTCTCCCGGGTTTATCTTGAACACCTCTATGTCCTGCGTCGCCCCGCTGTAAACAAGGCCCCTGAAAAAGCGGTAAAGTTTGTCTATGACCAAGTTAGAGAAGTACTCGTCCCGCCAGACGATGTAGTACTGAACCGTCCCGTTACGCGAGACCATGTAGAGGATTCCCTGGGGCATGTCGCCCGGCTCGGCGTAAATTACCGGGCTGTATTCCCTAACCTTCTCGGTCTCCCCCGGTAGGTAGCCCTCAAGGGAATAACCGCTGGAAGCGAGGCCCACGAACCAAAAAAGGAGCGTGTTCATAACCAGCCAGAGGGCGATAAGACCGACCTTTCTCTTCGAAACCATGGTCTTTCACTAAAATGAAAGGTAGAGGTCAGCCCTTAAGCTTTTCTATGACCTCCCTGAGGTTGTCGAGCATCTCCCTTATGTCTTCAAAGGTCATGTAGCCCATGTTTCCAATCCTGAAGGTCTTCTCAGCGACGCTTCCGTAGCCCTTAGCTAATTCGAAGCCCCTCTCGCGCATGGCGTTGTAGACGTCTATTCCCTTTATTCCCTCCGGAACTACAACGGCAGTAATCGTTGGACTCTCATAACCTGGCTCTGCCAGAATTCCGAGGCCCATCTCCTTGACTCCGTTCCTTATCATCTCGCTCCTCTTCCTGTACATGTCGAGCCATTCCTTCTTTCCGCCCATCTTCTCGATTATCCTGAGAACAACGTTGAGGCCGAATATCTGTGGGAGCGGTGGAGTTGAGGGCGTTCCCTTCTTCTTCTCGTTGAACTTCTTGTAGAGGGGCAAATCGAAGTACCAGCCACGCTCCGGCATCTTCTCCGCTATCTCAAAAACCCTCTCGCTGACAGCAGCTACCGCCAATCCCGGAGGAACGCCGAAGGCCTTCTGACTGCTCGCAAAGACCAGGTCAATGTCCCACTCGTCGAACTTTATGTCGGCACCGCCCATCGCAGAGACGGCATCGACGAAGAGAAGCTTGTCGTGCTCTTTAACCACCTTCGCCAGCTCAGGGAGCGGGTTGAGAACGCCAGTGGAAGTCTCGTTGTAGGTTATCGTTACCGCGTGAACGTCGGAGTTCTTCCTTAAGGCCTCATCGAGCTCCTCCGGCTTAACCGCCTGTCCGGGTTCCTTCTCAAGGATTACAGCCTTCCTACCGTTGGCTTCGACAACGTCTGCAAAGCGCTTACCAAAGGCACCTATGACGGTAACCAGAACCTTTTCACCCCTCGGTATCGTGTTTCTAACAGCGGACTCCATGAATCCGGTGCCGGAGCTTGGGAAGAGTATTACCTCGCCTTTATCCGCCTCAAGGAACTTCTTCAGCCTCTCAAGGGTGTCCACATGGACGGCTTTAGCCTCGGCAGAGCGGTGGCTGAACATCTGGACGGACATTATCGCGAGGACCTCTGGGAAGCAGGCAACGGGTCCGGCTGTGAAGAGCTTGTACTTCGGCTTTACCATCTCGTAGACTTCCCTGTAAGCGTCTTCATAGGCCATGTCGAAGCGTAACTCCATCATAATCACCTCGGGGAGCTTTGGTGGGAGGGATGTAAAAAGGCTTCGTTCGGCTATTTGCAAAAAATTGGAACGTTGCTACATATTTTCACTTAGATTTTCGAAAAACCTTCAGGGGGAGAACCCTTTTAAGTCAAGTGCATAGCGTTCAAAAGGTGGTCTAATGGAGGGGAAGCGCCTCGCCGGTATAGTCCTGCTCATCGTCTCGGCCTTCACGGGAACCATAGCCTTCCGTCTGGCAACCCCGGCCATAGCCTTCTACACGCGTGACGTTCTAAAGGCCAGCATGCTGGCTGTTTCCCTCGTTTCGATGTCCTTCGTTCTGGCGAGGGCCTTCTCCTCGGTCCTCGGTGGTTTTATGCTTGAGAAGGGGAAAAAGCTTGTCTATTTGGGTGGACTTGCCATGATGGGAAACGCCCTGGCCGTTCAGCTCTACCCCCTGACATCAAGCTGGCTTCAGGTTTTCGGGATAAAGCTCCTCAACGGCTTTCTTAACGGGATAAGCTGGCCCATGGCCCAGTTCGTTCTAGCTGTTACGACGCCAAAGGAAATAAGGGCAAGGGTCACGGCAGTTTATTTCTTCTTCGGGAGCATCGCCTCGCTCCTCGGCAACTACGTTTATGCTTACACCGTAAACCTCGGCTTGGCCGGCCAGATGTGGATTTCCTCAGTCTTTTTCGTTCTGACAGGCCTTATAATGCTTCTCAGTTACTACCTCCTCTACGCCGAGATAACACCGAGGCGGAGGAAGGTCTCAGGAGAAAGGCCGAGCCTCAACCCAAGGAGGATTTTAATAATCGCCTCGCTCATGGCAATTATAGTGGCCTTTACCTCAGGCGAAATAACCTACGTCTACGTCTCAGAGGCCCTGGGGCTGAGCAGAGAGAGGACGGCAGTTTTACTGGGCTGGACTGGTTTCCTGTCAGCTTTGCTGAGCTACTTCGTCTCGTGGCTTGCCGACGTGAGGAGCGAAGCTAAGACCGTTAAAATGACCGCCCTTCTGGCGGGTATATCACCAGTTCTGGCCTCGATAAAGACCGCCCCAACGGTTTTCCTCGGGATTTTTCTGGCTCTCTTCGCCTTTCAGAGCTTCCGCCCCATTTCTAGAAAAGTTCTGGCAAGCTACCACCGCTCCTCGCTTGCGATAGGAGGTGTCAATGGCCTTCAGAACATCTCGACCTTCGTTGGCGGAATGCTCTTCGGCCTTGCCTATTCGCTGGGTGAAATTCACTCCGTCGTTACACTGAACATCGCCCTGCTTGTCTTCCTGCCGGTTTCTCTCGGGCTCATCCTTGAGGGGGTGAAGGTGGGGGAGGAATAGGCCTCCAAAACTTTTATAAGGAACTCAACTCGTCTGAGTTTAGGCTTTAGCTTACGCTCATTTGGAGGTGAGATTATGGGACTTAGGCCAGCGAAGATTGATAGGGACGTTGACAAGCCCGCTTACACGAGAAGGGAATACATACGCGGTGCCCCAGGACCGAAGATAACGATATTCGATATGGGCAACCTTTCGGCGGAGTTCCAATATGAAGTCAGCCTCCACGCCGAGCAGGCCATGCAGATAAGGCAGAACGCCCTTGAGGCGATTCGTATACAGGTGAACAGGTACCTCCAGAAGAACGTCGGAAGGAGCAACTACCACTTCAAGATACGCGTTTTCCCCTTCCAGGTGCTTAGAGAGAACCCCATGGCTACCGGGAGGAAGGCTGACCGTTATGGAAACGGTATGCGCAGACCTTTTGGAAAGCCAATTGGACTTGCCGCAAGGGTCAAGAAGAACCAGAAGATTCTCACCGTCTGGGTTAACGAGAACCACCTCAAGTTCGCCCTTGAGGCAATGAGAAGGGCCAAGATGAAGCTTCCATACTCGGCTTACTACAGGATTTACGACAAGAACGGAAACGACGTCACCACCAAGGTCCTCTCCACGATGAAGCGCTGAGTTTTTTACTTCCTTCATAATCCTAAATTGTTATTAATGCCCCTTTCTCATTTTAAGCCGGTGGGGGAGCATGGTAAGTTCACATTTTAGGGGGCTATTACTCAAACTCGGCCTTCCCGAGGAGAGACTTAACGTCCTCGAGGGGAAAGGGGGAATAGAGGAGGACCAGTTTGAAAGAATCTACTACGTCCGCTTCCGCGATTCCGCGAAGGGATTTAGAAGGGGAACAGTCGTTTTTGATGACGGAACAGTCGTTTTGGGATTTCCCCACATAAAGAGAATCGTCCAGCTTGAGAACGGAGTGAAGAGAATATTCAAGAACAAACCGTTTTACGTCGAGGAAAAAGTGGACGGCTACAACGTACGCGTCGTTAAGGTCAAAGACAAAATTCTGGCCCTCACAAGGGGTGGTTTTGTCTGCCCCTTCACAACCGAGCGAATTCTCGACTTCATCAGCGAGGATTTCTTCAGGGATTATCCCAACCTGATTCTCGTTGGCGAGATGGCAGGTCCTGAGAGCCCTTACCTCGTTGAGGGGCCACCTTACGTGAAGGAGGACATAGCCTTTTTCCTCTTTGACGTCCAGGAGAAGGGAACTGGTAGGAGTGTTCCCGTTGAGGAGCGCTACAAACTGGCTGAAGAGTACGGAATCCCCCAGGTCGAGCGCTTTGGTCTCTTTGATAGAAACAGAACCGAAGAACTCATGGAGCTCATCGAGAAGCTGAGCGAAGAGGGGAGGGAAGGCGTTGTAATGAAGACCCCGGACATGAGAAAAGTAGCCAAGTACGTAACTCCCTACGCTAACATCAACGACATAAAGATAGGCTCCAAGATTTTCTTTGACTTACCCGGGGGATACTTTATGGGGAGGATAAGCAGAGTGGCATTTTACATAGCCGAGAAAAAACTCAGGGGCGAGGAATTCGAGGGACACGCGAAAGCCCTTGGGGAAGCCCTCCTAAAACCCCTCGTGGAGAGCATCCTCGAGGTGTCCCAAGGCCACAATGTCGAGGAGACCTTCACTATAAGAGTGAAAAACATAAGCACAGCCTACAGGATGGTGAGCCACTTCGAAAGGCTCGGCCTCAAAATCCACATAGAGGACATTGAAGACCTCAAGAACGGCTACTGGAGGATAACCTTCAAGAGGCTTTACCCTGATGCGACTCGCGAGATAAGGGAACTCTGGAACGGGCTGGCTTTTGTTGACTGAACCTTTTTCTTTTTACTCACCTCCATCTGCTGTCCCTGTTTGCAAGAAGACGCTCTTTCAAGGCTTCAGAAGCAGGTTGTGGTGCGGTGGCCGGGATTTGAACCCGGGTCACCGGCTTGGAAGGCCGGTGTCCTAGACCAGGCTAGACTACCACCGCACAGAAAGTGGTGGGGCGAGGGGGATTTGAACCCCCGACACCCGGATCTTCAGTCCGGCGCTCTCCCAGGCTGAGCTACCGCCCCACGCCCAAAGATAAAAGGCCAGAGCGGATTTATAAATCTTGCGGTGGCCAATAGACAAAGATGGACATCAAATCCTTGGTTCGACAGCGTAAACAGTCTTATCTTCACCAATTCCCTCAATGAGTCCCCTGTGCCTCCTGACACAGCTCTCGCACTCCCCGCAGTGTATGGGCTTTCCGTCCTCGGTGAAGCCTTTCGGCATGTAGCAGGAGTTGGAGTACTCGTATTTGGCATTTAGTTCCTTCAAAAGCCTCGCTATGCCCTTCTTGTCGAGGTCTATGAGCGGAGCAACAACCTTGACTTCTGCCATGGTCCCATAGCGGAGCATCTCGTTCATCTTCTCAACGAACTCAGGTGTGTTGTCAGGAAACGTTGCCCCCTCCTCCGCGTTAAAGCCAACTATTATGTCTCCGCCACCCAAGGCGTCAAGGAGAGAAGCGGCTACGGCTATTAAAACCACGTTTCTCGCTGGAACCCAGACGCTTCTGGCCGTCTCCTGAGCAATGCTCATGTCATCGAGCTCTTTTCCAGTAACTTTAGGCGTCTCCCCGCCAACTAGCGTAGTCCCCCTCAGTTTGGAAAACTCCTCAAGGAAGTCAAGGCGAACTATCTTCAGCGGAACGTTTAGTTCCTTCGAGAAGAACTCCGCCACTCTGTTCGTTACCTTCTCCTCGTTGCTACCGTAGTTGACTGTGAGCATTATCACCTCGTCGTAGTTCCTCTTAGCCCAGTAGAGGCAGGCCGTTGAATCAAGTCCTCCAGAGAACAAAACGACCGCCCGCTTCATTCAACCACCTCCGGGAGCAGTTTAACGTTAAGTTTTCCAGCACGGTTTCTAAGCTTTTTGTCGTAGGTCGCGAGGGTTCCAACTTCCTTGGCCACCGCGAGGATTACAGAGTCGTTATAGTGTTTTAAGCTGAGGTTTCCGAAGAGGTTGAAGGCCGGAAGTAGGTACTTTCTGTCATCGGCGAGGCTAACCTTCTCGTTTAGAAGAATCCTTGTTAGAGTCTTCTCGGCTTCCGCGGGTGCAACCCCTGCCAACGCCAAGTTCCAGATAAACTCGTAGACAACGATTGCCGGTAGCACTACCTTATCAAGGGAGTCTATCAATTTCCTTGCTTCTCTATATCTCTCTGAGCTGCGGTTGATGGAGTAAAGGAGGACGTTCGTATCAACGACCGCTACCCTTCCCATTTAGATGCCTCCGCGAGAGCTTTTCTGGAGTTCTCCTCGATTTCTTCCGGCGTGAAGTCCCTTCCAAGGTCAAGACTCGGCCACTCCATTTCGGCTTTTTTGATGACTATCTCGTCTCCCCTCAGTTCGACGCTCAGGTATTCGCCCTCCTTTATGCCAAGGGCCTTTCTAATCTCGGCTGGAATCGTTATCTGGTAGTTGCGGGTGACCTTCGTGAGCGGCATAGTAGCTCACCAAAGTATAGTAGACCCTTCTCCTAGATAACCCTTACGCTCACCCCAGAGCCAGCCCGATGATTTCCTTCACGCTCGAAAAGCCCTCCTTCTCAAGATAGCGCTCAATTCCCTCACTTATTTCCCTGAAGACCTCCCAGCCACGGAGTGAGACGGCGGTTCCTATCTGCAAAGCCGAGGCCCCAGCTAATAGGAACTCAACCGCGTCCTGCCAGGTGGTTATGCCACCTATTCCTATCACAGGAATGTCAAGGATTTTTGCAAGGTCGTAGACGGCCCTTAAAGCAACGGGCTTGACTCCAGGCCCGGAATAGCCGCCGACTTTATTGCTCAGTATCGGCTTTCTCGCGTAGATGTCAATTGCTATCGCCTTCAGCGTGTTTATCGCCGAAACTCCATCTGCTCCCGCTTTCTCAGCGGCGAGTCCAAGTTTGGTTATGTCGTCCATGTTGGGAGTGAGCTTCGCTATTACCGGTTTGTTAGTTGCTTCCTTAACTGCCCTAACAACATCATAGACGTTCTCCGGATTCTGCCCGATTTCCATGCCGTAGCCCTTCGCGTGGGGACAACTGAGGTTCAGCTCGAAGGCATCCGCCACATCGCTCAGCGTTTCCGCTAGAAAGGCGAACTCCTCCGGTGTTCCCCCGAAAATCGAGACAATTAGGGGGAAGTCGAAAGTGTAGCCTTCAACCATCTCCAGAAAGCCCTTCCAGCCGGGATTTGGAAGGCCCATTGCGTTTATCAGGCCGTAGGGGAGCTCAACGATGGTTGGGTTGTCGTAGCCCTTTCTAGGCTCGATTCCGATGGATTTTGTTACGACTCCACCAGCCCCTTCTTCGTGGGCGCGAATCCACTGCTCGGGAGTTTTGTCGTTGATTCCAGAGGCGAGAATGAGGGGATTCTCAAACTTTATCCCGAAGAGCTCGAGCTCAAGGCTGACCATCTTGACACCTCAAAGGCAAAAGAGCCAAGTGCTATTAAGATTTTTGCCAGAAGTCTAGTGGCGGCGGGCGTGCCCGGGAGTGGGAACCCTCCGCCGTACCCCTCCACCGGGGCTCCCTCACCCCCGCTACCCCGGGAGCGCCGAACGTCCCGCCTACCGTTGCTCCCTTCCGGGCCTGGCGGGGTTCGGCGGGCAAAGGGCGTTAGTCCGGCCCTCCAGCCGAACCTCGCCCACCGCCGGCCCCCCGGGACGAGGGCTCATCGTTGCACCCCGGCTTCGGGGCACGGTTTTGGGAACCGCCCCCCGGGCTTCGGCCCCGGCATGTCGGCGGTTTCCGGTTACAGGGGACGCCGAACCCCCCGGCCTAGCCCGCCGCCAAGTTTTAGTTTCTGGGCCAGATATATAAAGGTTTGGTAGGTTCAAAAACCAAAGGTTTCCCACCAAAGTATTGAAAAATTTTCATAAGCGCTGGCCCGTACAGGCTCATGGGTGACTTTCAGTGCGCCTCAGTGAACATCCTATTCTAAGGTTTGAGCGCGGAAGAGAGGTTACCATCTACTTTGAAGGACGGCCAATTAAGGCCCACGAGGGCGAAACGATTGCGACGGCTCTCCACGCCGCCGGAATAAGGATTCTCAACTACTCCCCAAACGAGAAGCGTCCCCGCGGGCTGTTCTGTGCTATAGGAAAGTGTTCCTCATGTCTTATGGTCGTGAATGGGATTCCCAACGTGAGGACGTGCATAACACCCGTTGAAAGCGGAATGAGAATAGAACGCCAACAGGGGAGGGCAAAACTTCCGAGGAAAGCCAAGCCACCGGAGTTCAAGGACGCAAGAGTCATAGAGGCAGACATCATTGTTATAGGAGGCGGTCCAGCGGGACTAATGGGAGCAATCAACGCGGCCGATGCAGGGGCAAAGGTTGTTCTCATCGATGAGAACCTCATGCTTGGAGGCCAGCTCGTCAAGCAGACTCACAAGTTCTTCGGGGAGAGGGAGCAGTTCGCTGGAGTGAGGGGCATTGAGATAGCGAAAATCCTTGAGGAAGAACTCAAAAAGAGGAAAAACGCGGAGGTCTTCCTCGAAACCTCTGCTGTGGGGATATTCCAAGATGGCGATGAGAGGCTCGTTTTAGCTGTTAAAAACAACAGGGAGCTGATTGAATTCCGCGGGAGGGCAATTATCGTTGCCACCGGCGCGATGGAGAGGATGATACCCTTCGAGAACAACGACCTACCGGGAATTTACGGAGCCGGAGCCATTCAGACACTTATGAACACCTACGGCGTAAAACCGGGAGAGAGGGTTTTAATAGTCGGGGCCGGAAACGTGGGGCTTATTCTGGCGTATCAGCTCATTCAGGCTGGAGTGGAGGTGAAGGCTATAGTCGAGGCGATGCCCAAGGTTGGTGGTTACTTCGTGCACGCGGCGAAGGTCAGAAGGCTTGGAGTGCCGATACTGACGAGACACACGATTCTCCGCGCTGAGGGGAAGGAGAAGGTGAAGAAGGCGGTAATAGCCCAGCTCGACGAGAACTGGAAGCCTATTCCCGGAACGGAGAAGACCTTCGAGGTTGACGTCATAGCCCTCGCCGTTGGTCTGAGGCCGAGCATAGAGCTTCTCCATCAAGCGGGCTGTCAAATAAAGTACGTCCGCGAGCTTGGAGGTCACGTTGCGGTTAGAGATGAATGGATGGAGACGACCGTCAGGGGAATATTCGTTGCAGGCGACTCGGCTGGAATAGAGGAGGCCACGACAG
>NZ_WAKV01000065.1 GCF_015523185.1 Thermococcus sp. | reverse complement strand
TACTCCCACGCGCTTAACCGGGCGCCCTGGAGAACGGGTCTCGTCTCGTCCACCCAGAGGAGCTTCAGCGTTTCGTCCTTGTGCATTACCCTCAGCACAGCGCCAACAGTCCCGAGCTGGACCGTTGCAAGGCTTCCGGCGTTGCAGTGGGTCAAAACGTTTCCCTCTGGCAAAACTTCGGCGCCGTAATGGCCCATCCTGAGGTTCGCCTCAACGTCCTCGTCGGCAATCTTTTGGGCCTCGCTCACGATGAGCCTCTTTATCTCCTCCAGAGGACTCTCAAGGTTCTCCTCTACAAGCTTCCTAATCCTGTTGAGCGCCCAGAAGAGATTCACCGCTGTGGGTCTCGTGTTCTTGAGCCTGTCGTAAGCGGAATAAAAGCCGTCCATGAATTCGTCCTTCGTTTTAGCCTTCGTCGTGTCTGCGTAGAGCACCAAACCAAAGGCGGCAGAGGCTCCAATCGCTGGTGCACCTCGGACCTTCATTGTAACGATGGCTTCGGCAACCTCCTCAACGGTTCTCAGCTCAATCGTCTTGAATTCCCTTGGCAAAAGAGTCTGGTCAATCATGATGACCTTTCCCCTCTCGTAGCGAACGCTTCTGGGGAGTTTCGTGAGTTCCTCCGGCTTATACCTTACCTCCACAGCGACCACCCCAAAGGGTTTAAGGCATCAACTTAAAGCTCCTTCGGTGATAAAAATGGTCAGGGTTTTCGTAACCGGCCCGGCAGGGGTTGGAAAGACAACGCTCGTCGAGAGGGTCGCAAGAGAAGTTGAGCGCTGGGGTTACATCGTCGGTGGCATGATAACGCGGGAAGTACGCAGGGGTGGAAAGCGCGTTGGGTTCAGAATCACCGCCCTCGACACCGGCGAAGAGGGAACCTTGGCGAGCCTCCGCGGAACATCCCATCTGCCCGGAGTTCCCTTTGGAAAATACATCATCCACCTTGATGAGCTTGAGCGGGTCGGTGTTTCGGCGATAAGGCGCGCGTTAGTTGAGGCCGACCTGATAATCATCGACGAAATTGGCCCGATGGAGTACAAGAGCGACGAGTTCATCAAGGCCGTTGGAGAGGTTTTGAAATCGGAAAAGCCCCTCTTAGCGGTTGTCCATAGGAAAATGACGGAGAAGTTTAGACCCCTTGGGAGACTCCACGTTCTGAGCTTCGAGAACAGAAACAGAGAGTTCGGAATAATCCTCGATGAAATTATGAGGGAACTAAAGGCTAGAGGTTAAGGCTGTCCTTACAACTTTCACAAATCCATCTTTCCTGTCCCTCGATGTAGACCTTGTATAGGGGTCCGTACTGACCGCAGAGCTCGCAGATTCCATAAACCTCTGTCTCTTCGACTTCTTCCTCCTCTTCCTCGCTGTTCATAGCGTTCAACGCCGCGAGAAGGTCTGCGGCTGTAACGAAGCCCAAGGGCTTTCCAAGCCTCGTGACGAGGAGCCTTCTTATTCCCTTCTCCATCATCTTGTCTATCGCATCGCTTATGTCGTAGTCGTCCTCTATGGTTATTGGGTTTCTGGTCATAACTTCGCGGACCTTGACGGTTTTAGGGTCGCGTCCCTTGGCGACGACCTTGTCGAGGATGTCCCTGTCGGTTATAACCCCAACGATTTCCTCGTTTTCCACAACAACGGCGCTTCCGACCTTATGCCTTGAGAGTATCTTTGCGACTCTCTCTATGGTGTCGTCCGGTTTAACAATCACTGCCTTTCTCTTGACCACCTGTCCCACGGTCATCATTGGTGCTCACCTCACAGCGGGGGTTGGTTTGAGTTTCTTAAAAACGTTTCTTAACGAACCACCCAAGGGAAACCACTAGGGCAAAGGTCACTATGGCCAAAATTATCGGGATGTGACTTCCAGAGGGATACGAGCGACTTGCGGTCTCATTTGAGAGTGAGAAAACTCTTATTGTTTCAGTTTGGGTCCTTGAGCCCGTGTAGTGTTCTCTGAAGAGCCAGTAAACGAGTAGCGAAAGTCCCGTTGCAATGGAGAGGGTTATTACCCTTAACCTATCAAAGGTTGAAGTTTTCTCCCGTTTGGTCGGTCTTGGTAGTAGAAGAATCGGTCGGCTTGATGCCCGGTAGAGCTTCACCTCCTGCAGTCTCTTCCCGTACTTCTTCCCGGAAACCTCCACAAGGCCAACACGGAGGAGCTTGTCAAGGTGATACGAAACCGTTGACATCGGCATTTTCAGTTCGTTTGAAATTTCACTTATCGAGAGCTCCCGCTCGTGGAGAAGCCTTAGAATCGTCATAGCTTTATCGTTTGCAAGAACCTGAGCCAGTTCCTTGACCCTTTCATCGGTAACGTCTAGCGTATCGTACTTCAAGGGAGCCACCAGAAGATTTAAGTATTAATGCTATTAAGCTTTGCCAATAAACCCGAAGGAAAAGGAAAGGAATCAAATTCACGGCTTCTCGAGGATAATCTCGATGGTCGAGGTGTTGGCAGTCCTACCGTCAGCGGTCGGAAGCTCCTCGGTGCCTATCTTGATTTCCTTGACCCTGACCTCGGGGAGGAACCTGTTTCTGACGATCTCGGCGACGTCAACGGCCCTGCTGATGGCCCTACCGCGAGCCTTGATGCTAACCTCCTTGGCACCCTCATTGAATTGGGTGATAACGGCCAGGACGTAGTTCATAACCGGCTTCTTTCCGATGTAGACGACGTGCTCCTCAGCCATTTCTGGCACCTCCGGAAGTTTTGTCGTTAGGCTATCGCCGGGATGGGGTTAAATACTTTTCGGTTCTTATTGCAATCTTCCTCCTTAATGGTCGAACCGGCCTCAAAATCGCCCATTCAAACTCCAAAAATTAACGTTAAAATGTTAAAAGAAAACGTTTTAACATCTAAAATAATCAGAAAAATGGTGATTAACGTGGCGGTTCATCCGATTGACTACCGGTACGGGAGCGAAGAGATGAGGCGCATCTGGGACGAGGAGAACAAGCTTCAGAAGCTCCTTGACGTTGAGGCGGCTCTGGCGAGGGCACACGCAAAACTCGGCAACATACCTGAGGAGAGCGCCCGCGTTATATCTGAGAGGGCCAACACGAAGTGGGTAAAGCTCGAGAGGGTGAAGGAGATAGAGGCCGAGATACAACACGATATAATGGCAGTTGTCAAAGCTTTAAGTGAGGTCTGCGGCGAGCATGGCAAGTACGTTCACATCGGAGCGACTTCTAACGACATAATAGACACCGCCAACGCGCTCCTTATAAAGGAGAGTCTTGGGTTGATTGAAGGATATTTGAA
Organism: Thermococcus sp.; assembly: GCF_015523185.1. Taxonomy (NCBI): domain Archaea; kingdom Methanobacteriati; phylum Methanobacteriota; class Thermococci; order Thermococcales; family Thermococcaceae; genus Thermococcus; species Thermococcus sp. The sequence continues at coordinate 42,050 of NZ_WAKV01000065.1, read as the reverse complement.
GGAGCTCCGCAACGTTTTGATGGGGCTCGCTGAAGAGCATAAATACACCGTCTGCATCGGTAGAACACACGGCCAGCACGCGGTTCCGACAACTTATGGCATGAAGTTCGCCCTCTGGCTCGATGAGGTTCAGAGGCACCTCGAAAGATTGGAGGAGATTAAAAAGCGGGTTCTCATAGGCAAGATGAGAGGGGCAGTTGGAACCGCCGCGTCCTTTGGAGAGAGAGCACTTGAGCTTGAGAGACTCGTCATGGAGGACCTTGGGTTAAAGCCAGCCCTGATTACGAACCAGCTCGTCTCGAGAGACCTCTACGCGGAGCTAGTGACGTTTCTGGCGTTGGTTGCGTCAACGCTCGACAAGATAGGCCTTGAGATTAGGAACCTCCAGAGGACGGAAATCCTCGAGGTGAGTGAACCCTTCGGCGAGAAGCAGGTTGGCTCGTCAACGATGCCCCACAAGAGGAATCCTGTAAGAACCGAGAAGGTGTGCGGTCTGGCAAGGGTTATCTACTCCAACGTTGTCCCCGCTTTGCTCAACAATCCTCTGTGGCACGAGAGGGATTTAACGAACTCTTCGGTTGAGAGGGTTATTCTCCCCGAGAGCTTTGTCCTGCTCGATGAGATGTTCAGGGTTACTATCGAGGTTCTTAAAGGGTTGGAGTTCTTCCCTGAGAATATAAAAAGGAATCTCTATCTTACGAGGAATCTCATAATGGCCGAACCGCTGATGCTCAAGCTTGCTGAGAAGGGTATGGGGAGACAGGAGGCACATGAGCTCGTTAGACAGCTTGCAATGAAGGCGTTTAGGGAAGGAAGGGACTTCCTTGAGGTCGTTAGAGAGAGTAAGGAAGTTAGAAGGTACTTAAGCGAGAAAGATTTGGCCTCCCTGAAGCCGGAGGATTATATTGGTGTCGCTCCTGAGATAGTGGACAACGTGCTTCGCTATGTCCGCGAGTGTTCTCTCTGATTTTTTCAGTTTTTATTACCAACTCTCTTGATTTTTGAGAGAGTATTTATTATTTATAGTATTAATTTATAAGCCTATTTTTCATAAAAATTATATTTCTAAATTTTAGTTTTTGTTAAACTAAGTCTAATTTTATATTTTATTTAATTTTTAAAACTAAACTAAAACTTTTTGTTATTTAAAATGTGCAATTATAAAAAATTTTATAAAACTCAAAAAATCTACTATCTTAAATAAGAATATTGGAGAGATTCGTGGAATGTTAGTAATATACCTCTGTGGGCCAAACTGACAAATATACCTAAATTAAGCCCATATAAATCTCGATTTTTTCTATTACAATTTATCGTAGTTAGTCGTGTGGAAAGTCACGTTTACAGGTAAATTTGTGGGGCATGCACTTAACGGCGCTAATATATATTGGCCGGACTTTTATTCCAAATCCCTAATAGCTTCAACTTAGTTTTAATAAGGCGCCTTATAATGAACAACTTTATACTTAAAAATTAGATATAATGTATCTTATATCTCAAATTAATGACTTAAAATGTGCATTAACAATTATGAGAAGTATGAGAACCTAATAAGAATAAAAACTTAACTTCCTGCTTGAGGTTTAGATTGGCCAGTTTTTAGTTGGTTTTTTCATTGATGCTAACTCTCCCTTGTGTTATCTGGGGACGTTTCATACGTGCATAGAGCGATAATTAGCCCCCGTTCGAATAATCATGAAAACAGTATTAACAGTGTGTTTCTATCCACAATAATCCCCTCAACTCACTTCATCACTGTTGCAACTCTCTAGGGGGTCTTAGTGGATGTTTGTACTCATTTTGACGAGGGTTTACTTTACAATCTAGTATATTTTTCAGAATTTTTACTTATTTATTTAGTATTTTTATTTTTATTTGTAATTTTGTTTTATTATTCATAAAAATTTATAAAACAAACTATATTTGAAGTTCAATTTTAACAATATCATATATTAAATTAACTATATCTTATACAAGTAAAAACTCACCCAAAAATCTGAGAGATAAATCCAGCACGGAATTAGGATAACCTAAAAATAAAACTTCAATTATATCCCTTTTAATCCCCAAGAAGACCCCCCTCTATTTAGAATTCCTGAATTCGAACAGTTATCTATCTTCTCCAGGTCCCCTTGGGACCTCATTTCCCTGAGGAAGGATTATCAGCTCCCTCCCCTCAACGAGCATCTGGGCAACCTTCTTTCGGGCCGAATTCAAAGCCCTCCAAACGGTGCCCCTAGAAACACCCATTCTTTTTCCTGCCTCCTCCTGGGTTAGGCCCTCGTAATCAACGAGCCTTAGGGCTTCAAACTCCTCATACGTCATAAATATCGGGGGTTTTGGCTGAGTAATCGGAGGGAGTGCAGGATAGAAGTGCCTGACCTGAGGAATGAAGCCAATCATTCTCATCTTTCGTCTCCTTCCCCTTCCGCGTCTCCATCCGGGTCCTCCCATAGGCATTTCCAGTCCTCCTTTTGCCCCAATTTGTCCAGTTAGGGTTATAACCTTAACGGGAAAACGGCAAAGGGTGAGAGTATGTTCAGGCTGGTGGAGAGGAAGATAGGCTGGCACAAAGACTTCGATAGTTCGCACTTTCTTGCCCTGCCATACGAGAGCAAATGCCTCAGGATACACGGCCACACCTACAACGTTGACGTGGAGATATGGGGTGAACTGAACGAGAACGGCATGATATTCGACTTCAACCACCTTAGCAACCTCGTGAAGCTCCTCGACCACCGGATTCTAGTCAGCGAGGGGTGGATTGTCCGGAAAAGCGGGGACAGGGTTATAGTCGAGAAGAACGGCAAGAAGATAGAGCTCCCCGAAGATGAAGTCGTAATCCTAGACAAGCCCAATGTGACAGCAGAATACATAGCAGAGTGGTTCGCGGAGAGGATAGTCGAGAAGGCAGGAGAAAACGTGAAAAAAATCCTGGTCAAAGTTTGGGAGGACCCGAGGAGCTACGCTGAGGTCATTCTTGAGCGTTAGTTTTTTCCATTATCTTTTTTTCAATTCGTTGACTCTCTCAAGGAGTTCGTAATAATAATCTTCATCAAACTTCTCTGAGGCTTCCCTTGTGAGGTTCTCCATAAGCTTTGTGTATGCGAGGGCTATGTCTTTGTCCTCGTGTTCGGCGATAAGGGGCAACATGCTAACGAGATAGCCAATGAAGGATCCCAAAACTCTGTTCCAGTCCTTTCCAAGGCCGTTCTCGATGAGCCAGCCCTTAAGTGTTAGGAAAACTTTTATCGTCGGCTTCACAACGCTGTAATCCTCAAAGCGGCGGTACCTGATTAGGAGATACTGAAGTAGTGAGAGGAGAACCCGTCCAACAGCATCTTTTCCCACGGTACTTTCGGCAAACCTTTCAAACTCAGGGAGACCTTTTTTCCCGCTCTCAAGGAATGCTTTCAGGAGGTTCGGATACGGTGGGGAGTATTGCTCGAAGTCAACCTCGCCGAGTTCCTCAAGCTCGGGAAGTATTGCCATAATCGCCCCTTTAACCTCCATCGAACCACCCAAAGCGTTAAATTGTTGCGCTCTTATTAGCTTTGGGGTGGAAACATGGAGTTTGAACCGGGTAGGGTCTTTCTTTTAAGAGCCCCTGAGGGGGTTGACCTGCTCGACTTTGTGAACGGTTTCGCCGAAAAGAACGGGATAAAAACCGCTATAGTTAAGGGCATTGGCTCACTCAGAAACCCGGTGGTTGGGTATTATTCCGAGGAGATTAAAGCCTACAAGAGAATCGAGCTCTTTGGGACGTTTGAACTGCTGACACTCCTAGGCAATGTCAGCATCAAGGATGGGAAACCCTTTGCACACCTGCACGTTACCCTTGGAAACGCGAACGGCAACGTCTTTGGCGGGCACCTCATGAAGGGGGAGGTCTTTGTTGCGGAGCTCTACGTCCAGGAGCTCGTTGGGGAGCCGCTGGTAAGGAAGGAGAGGGGGAACAACCTCAGTCTCTGGGACGAAGAACCTTTGTGAACCTTTTCCATATTAATGTGTAGTGCCATGCAATGATGCCGAAGACCCCTACGAACTCGGCGGGTGCAACCCCCTCAAAGTGGTTCCTTGCCCACGTTGCCATAATCCAGCCGGTGATGAAGAGCACGATGCTGAATACTGCCAAGTCTCTCTCCTCAGATAGACCCATTCCAATTCCGGCAATAAGAAATCCGACGCTTGAAACAACGAAGAAGCCCCAGCTGACGTAGTAGTGTGGTGAATTTCCTCCGGGAAGATGCCGATTAGCGCGAGGAAGCCAAGGCCAACGATGAAGATGACAACGCCTGCTCGCTCAACAGAATTCCGAATTTCTGCCAGAAGACCAATCGCGTAGTAAATCGCCAAAACCGTCGAGAGTGTAAGGCGGTATTGAGGACCCAGTTGGGATTGAGGCCAAGCCTTCTGAGGTCGCTTATCGCGTTTTCCGTGAGGTGCCATCAGGAGCGGTTCAGGAAAATCCCCGCTCCAATTTCCGCTAGCTGGCCCCTTTCTCATCGCTACCACTCGGGATAAAGCTGGAGGGATAGAAAAGAGTTGTGTCTATTCCTCGTAGAAGGTCTCGTAGTGCTGGACGTACTTCTCCTTTTCGAGGAGGAATTCATCGTCTTCGGGATAGTACTAGGCCAGCTCGGGGTTCTCGCCGGCGAACTTTTTGATGACCTCCCACGAGTCCCAGATGGTAACCAAGAGGAAGTGGATTTCGTTTTTCACGTCCCTTCTCGTGAAGTAGAGCTTTAAAAGTCCATCAACCGAGCTGTAGTCGGGAACGGCCTTCTCGATGAGAAATCTCTCATAGGCGTCGCCCTTCTCCCTCGGAACGCGACCGTGCCAGAGCCTCATAATCGGCATGATATCACCTCAGAGGGGTTTGTAACAGACTATAAAAGGTTGTCCTTTTAAGACCCTGACAATATTCCTCAGTGTTGAGGTGAACTCTGGAGCCTCAAGGCAAAGCTCGCCAGAAGGTTCGTCTACACGGTCTTTCTGGACGTGAGAAAAATTCGCAGACGTAAAGCCTGTTTTTGAGAACTCACCGGACTCTTCAGAGGGCCGGCTCGTGTCGGAGGTGGTCGCGTTATACGGGAAACACGGAGTTCACATCCTCAAGATGCTCATCGTCTTGACAGGGCCGTGCTCTTTGAAAACGCCATCGTGTTGATAGGCGAGATGAGGAAGAGCGAAATCTCAAAGCCCAGGCGTTAGGGCGGGTATAGAGGTGTGGAGAACCTATTATACCCTCACCAGAGGGGCCTACAAGATGGCGGGATGGCTGGGGGAGAGGGGTATAATGCTCAGCCGGACTTGGCAGTGGGAGAGAGCACGAATTTCCTCTTACTAGCCCAGAAAGCGGGTTTAGGACACATAGGAAAGCACGTACTTCTGATAACCCCCGAGCATGGACCGAGCGTGAGGATCACCGCGGTTTATACCGACCTTAAGTTCCCTTACACAGACGACGGGGCGAAAGAACACGGGTGAATCCCGGACTTCTCCGACCACTTCAACGTCTGTGTTAGGCCTGCCTGGCTCAGGCAATCTATCTAAAGCCTTAAAAATCCTTGAGAATTGGGCAGAGGTGCACGTGGACTACAAAAAGTGCGCCGTGACCTTCTCAAGAACCTTCGGCTGTTTGGTCTGTGTGAAGGAGTGCACGTTTACAAAAAGCGACTACGACAGAATAAAGCGGGCCTATGAAAAGATATTCCATACCCAAAAAAGAATTTAATGACAAGTTACCACAAGATTTATAACCACTTGGGTGAAATAGGGAAATGTTTAAGTTAGCCTGATAAATAAAAAGGAAAGTAAATTCCCATGGGGGATGATATATGGACGCTGTGATCTCGCTAATCTCTGTGCTCGTCTGGATCCCTATGGTAGTGTGGATCAACGATTGGATCCACGGCAAGATCAATAGTGGACTAGGTCGGAAAGAAGACATCAATCACGGCATGGTCATATTGAAATGATCCCAAGGAGGGACTTTTTTGGAATTTGTCATTATACTAGGTGGGTTAGTGTTGTTTATATTCATTGTTGTAGCTTATACAAAACTTGACATTCTTTTGCCAGTGATGTATGTATTTGTTGAGGTGGGGATTGGGTGGGCAAGTTTTATTAGCGTTTATTATTTGGAACATAACATAGTCTTCACAAATAATATATTCATAACTCTATATTCAATTGTCTGGGGTCTCTCTCTTTTTACAGTTTTTCTGATTAAATGGGTTAAGTACAAGCATCTCTTTGGTACTCCTATTTTAGAGCTACTCGAGATTTCTAAGGTTTATTTTCCCTACAATATATTGCTCTTTATCTTCTCTTCTCCGTTACTACTTATAGGTACTTTGCTCCTTTTTAAAATATCCTCTCGGGATCTTATAGTATCAACTTTCCTTTTTTCATTTGGCCTTTTGCTAGCTTTATTGGACAATACTCTAAAATCTATGGAGAGCTATCCTCTAGCCCATATAGAGAAGGTATTCCAGACGTTAATTCCTGAGATATTGACATTAAAAGATCACATTGTCATCGGAGGGTATGGAAATGTTGGTAAAAGTATTTCAGAGAGATTGCTCCATCTCTTGTATCTCTCAAAATCGGATGAGGAGATAAAAGAGGAACAAAAAAAGGTAAAATGGTTTTGGCTTTATGACGGGGAGAGGTTAAATCTTAGAAGATTTTTCCCTTACCTTATAATTGTTGACAAAGAGCATCATAAATGGGACTACAAGACCGAAAATCCCCAGTTAGGGACTGTCGGCCTTGAGGAAATCATCCCCATATGGGGTGAACGAATTTATGTGCCTATCCTGAGTTCGAACCTAAGAAGTGATAATGTTTGGAATCTACTGAATTTAGAAAAATCTAAGGCTATTATACAAACATTTGGGGATAAAGAAATTGAAAATTATCTACTTCAGAAACATTCATCTTCGTTTGTTGTTGTTCGAGCGTCAAATTCGACATCTTACTCTGAAGTTTCTCAAAGGGAACTTGAGGGAAAGGTTTTAAGATTTTATCCTCCATCAGAGCTTAGTAACCTTTTGATGAGGAGAATTTATGCAGCTATTGCCAATATTGCTCAAACGGAAAACAAATATGTTATCTTTTTTATAGGTAGTGGACCAGAATTATATTATTCATTGAAAGCATGGGACAAGCTACAACGAGAACCTTTGATTAGGTCTCTAATTGAGGATGACGATAATGAGTACTTACATAATGTTGTTGTTTTAACTCACGACCCATTTATTATTGAAAACTCTAATAAATTATCTTGTCTAAGAAAAAAACGAAGAAAACACCAAGATCCTGCATTAATAGTGCCTGATAACATACTATGCTCCCTAAGACAAGAAAGTGGTGATTCTTTTATCAGAGAAAGGTTGTATGAGTTCTATTTGCCAATTAGACATGAACAACACAATAGAGGAGAGTTTAAAAAGGTGCTTACAGTAAACGTCTCTCCTGAGCTTTTGTTTAGAACACTGACTCATCTTCTTAATAAACTAAAATCAGAAAATGAAGATATAGTTCCAATATTCGTAGTGATTGGCAAGGAGGGATCTACTGAAGCATCATGCATTGAGCTTTTTAAAGCATTGTCAGCATTGTATGGGAATTCAAATAATAAAAACTACTGGATTATTGCACCTTACTTCTTTCAGCACGAGTTTGAGAGATTGCTCGAAAGTGCAAAAGCCAATGATATTAACCTCATGAGGCTTCATCTTTTCCAGCCATATAAAACTATTAGAGAGGGGGTTTCAAACCTTGTCGGGTAAATATGTGAAGTTCCGCTTAGTTGCGTGCGTGAAAGACAAACCGGGAACTTTATACTCACTTCTTGATTATTTTGAGAATGGAATTAGTGTTGAAGATAACGAAAGAACTCGAAAATTAGGGGAGATATTAACAAAAGTTTTAAGTAATCATAAAGATAAAGAGGGCAGTCAGAAAATAAAATTTAAGTCCCAAGCAAATATAGATGATAAGTCACAGGTGTATCTAGATATAAAGTATATCACCGTTGAGACTTGTGAGCGGTTTGGATACTCAGAAGCTACAATATTTGATTCGCCAACAAATCGCTTAGTCTCTCTTCGTCCGAGGGCTAGATTCCACGCTATCATTGAGCTAAAAATAGAGAACAAAAAAGAAAAGAGTGTGGAAAGAACTAACGACCAAAAAACCGAAAGGACAGCAGATGAAAACTCCATAGAAAAAAAGAGTAAGGATGATGATAATATCCTCAGTGTCATGGAGATCACTGCATGCCTTGATAGGGAAAATACACTTAAAGCTATTATAGGGCTTATAAATCTTCTAAAAATCGAAAATGTGACAATACCATCTAATAAAAGGGGCTTTATAAATAGGTATCTGGCTGTGGCCTATGATGATGTAGAAAGGCCCGTCTCCTCAGCTCCGTATAAAATTGATAACTCTAGTGAAGTTAAGTGCCCTAAGATGGGAACATGCCCCTTATCACGATTGGAGAATTCACCTGAAATCAATCAAAGTAGCATAGATATGTTAACTGTTAAGGATATAATGTACATTAGAGATCACGGATGTTACACCACGGAAAATACCTTACTTGAACTGATTGGCATAGGAGAATATACAGGCACTCAAAATAAAAATGACTATGGTGACATTCCAATAAATGCGGTGGTAATTACTATTCATTATCATGATCTTAACAAAGCTGAGAAGTTTAAATTTAATCTCACTAGATATTTAAATAATATTATCGAGAATTGGAAACAAAAAAATAGGGAAAACGGCAGAACAGAAGCGCTTTATTATCTCTCCTCGGATCAAAATGGAGATAGTGTCAAAAGGCTATATTTATTAAAATGGACTCACACCTGCGAGTATTACCCATGTTACATCGTCCGCAGTTTCAAGCCAGTAGTAGAACTCTCAAGGGGCGGGGGTGCTCATAATGAAAATGAATAATAACTCATCATCTCAGTCATATGTAGAGAAAATGTTAGGGGGTATTACTAGGGACAGTGCTAAGATCCCACGCAATATTTTTTCAGTTTTAAATTTGTACGGGGCTATTGTGCCATATAGTTTCATTATTTTGCTTATATATCCAAAGTGTCAATCATTTATTAAGTCATTTGTTTCCAGTTTTTCCATTGCTCCATCTTTAATTTATCTGCCTTGTATTTTCTTGGGCTATTTTTTGTTCTCCAGATTATTTTTTATTCCAATAATTGGGCATACAAGGAAAATTGTTAAGTTTACCCTAGTGATAATGTTTGTAACCAGCATTCTTGCACTCTATAAAATTTTCTCGCTTTTTCTTCCACTGGTATTTATAACGATTATGAGCTATGCAATATTTCTTCTCGCATTTCTAATGTTCAAAGAAAGAGGAATTTTGGATTTTGGGAGTTTGATTATATTTTATAATGTCACACTGCCCATCTTTTCAAGAGAATTTCATAGATGGCTGCTATTTGAAGGGGGGATTATTTATCCTATAGTCAGTCTTTTGAAATACCTAGGCCTAATTAGGAATAACGACAAACCGATATCTAAATATTTATGGAGTATAATAGAATTTTTCGCAGTTACTATATTCTGGATAATTTCAATCTCGTACTTGTCAGAGACTACTTTAGTCGTTCTTGCAAATCTTGGAGAAAATATGTCGTTAATAGGATCAGTGGATATATCATATTCAGATATGATATCCTCGATAGCAGTAATAGTTGTTATGGAAATAGTTGTGTATTACCTTAGCATTAATAGGATTTTAAAGAAATCCCTAGAGATCATGAAAAACAATCTCTGGATTGATATATCTCTTGGGGAAAGCAAGTTACATAAGAAACTTAGTGAGTATTTAACGGGTGTCATTACTTCTCTGTATTCAATTGTACTACTGGGCAAGGGGAATGAAGAAAAAGACGATACCTCAGTGATTTTAGTATTTTTACACCTTCTTGGCACAACATATGAGGTAATATGTAGAAATGTCAAGTGTGTATGTGAAAATAAGAAGAATAAGGCAACAGAAGTAAGGGAAAGTAGAGTCTTTTTGTACGCATTTCATGAGTTTATAAAAATCCCTCTTATTATTGAGAAAGATAGTGACTGGAAAGATGAAATAAATATGATAGAAGGAATACTTAAAGACCAAAAAATGGAAAAAGCAGGTTATATCTCGTCTCTTAGAAAAGATATCTTGTATCCAGACTCAGTTAAATCGTGGATTGAAATAAAATATAAAATTTATTACAAGGAAGAACAAAATCCCGAAACAAAAGCAAAAGTTCGGCAAAACTTTAGAACACCGAGTTAAGCCTTCCACCGTCAACCGGAATCATGGCGCCGTTTATGTAGCTTCCCAGCTCGCTCGCGAGGAATGCCACGAGGTAGCCTATCTCCTCAGGCTCGCCAAGCCTCCCGAGGGGTATCGGCTTCGCGTAATCCTCAAGGGCTTTCTCAACGGTCTTCCCTTCCCTTTCGGCCCTGTCCTTGGCCAGCTGTATCATCCTGTCGGTTCTTATTATGCCCGGCATTATTCCGTTAACGGTTATCCCCTTTGGTCCGAGCTCCTTGGCGAGCGTTCTAACGAGGCCGGCCATCGAAATCCTGACGACGTTGCTGAGGGCTATGTTCGGAATAGGCTCCTTTATGGCCACGCTCGTGGAGTATATTATCCTGCCAAAGCCCTTTCTCTCCATGGCCGGAACGAGGGCCTTTGTCAGGTAGACCGCGGGGTAAAGGAGTAACTTAACAGCCCCTTCCCAGTCCTCCATGTCCATCTCCATGAAGTAACCGGGCTTTGGCCCGCCGGTGGAGAAGAAAAAGATATCCGGCTCACCTATGTTTTTGAGCTCTCTCACCGTTCTCTCAAGGTCTTTGCGCTTTGTAAGGTCGGCGACTATGTAGTGAACCTCAACGTCGCTCTCAGCCTTTATCTTCTCCCTCGCCTTTCTCAGGTTTTCCTCGTTCCTAGAGAGCAGAATTACGTCTGCACCAGCCTTTGCGAGAACCCTGGCTACGCCGAAGCCTATGCCCTTGCTTGATGCAGTTGTGAAGGCCAGCTTTCCAGAGAGGTCTATCCCAATCATCCGGGCCACCCTTAGTAATTCGGTCATGAAATAAAAAACCTTTGGGGCGGACGTTTGACATTGGGTTTAACAGGAGGAAGTCAAAATTCCCGCCAAAAACCTTAAATAAAAGGTCAGTTTTGCATATTCAAGGGAAATCCAATGAAGAAGTTTCCGGCGTATCTCGCTTCTTGGGTGGACATTGAAAGATGGGCTAAGGAAGGGGCCTGGAAGGTTCTGGAGGATGGATGGAGGCCGGACGTTATAGTCGGCCTCGCCCGCGGTGGATGGGTTCCGGCAAGGCTCTACTGCGACTATCTTGGCGTTAAGGACCTGGTGAGCCTCAAGGTCGAGCACTGGGGCGTTACTGCAACACCGGACGGCAAGGCCAGGCTTAAGTACGGTAGCAACTATAATCTGGAGGGCAAGAGGGTTCTCATTGTCGATGATATCAGCGACACCGGTGAAAGCCTAACCCTCGCGAAGAACTACGTGGAGAACCAAAAACCTGATGAGATAAGAACCGCGACGCTACTCACAATCAAGGGCTCGCGCTTTAAGCCGGACTACTTCGGTGAGGAGATAGACTGGGCTTGGATAGTCTTTCCCTGGAACTTCGTCGAGGACATGATTAACCTGGTAAACAACATCCTTGAGGAGAAGGAAGCGGTTTCTACCGACGAAATAGTCGAGCTCTTCAGGGAACTCCATGGTATGGACGTGCCAAAGGGAAAGCTCGAGGAGGCCCTCAGAATTGCGGAGAGGAGGAAAGTTTTTAAGTTCCGCGACGGGAAATGGCGCAAAGCCTGAGGTGTTTGAATGGACAGGAAAAAGAAAGTTCAGGAAATCAGGAACCACAGCGTCTATGCGCGGGAAATCTACGACATGCACAGCGAGAGTATAGACAACATCATCAACAACTACGAAAGTTTGAAAGAGGACTACCTCAATGACCACTCTCGGGCGAGAATCGTTCGAATAGTCTTCAACGAGGACAACGGCCTCCCTCTAGCGATAGAGTTCAACAGGAAGGACGACTCCTTCAAGGGCTTCACGATAGCCATCGGTAAGCCCCACATAAAGAGCGATAACCTCGGGGAAAGGAAAGGAAGAAGTCAGGAAGAAACCGGCTGAACGTAGAACCCCAGCTCTATCCCTTCTTTACTCCATATCTCGTAACTGCTGAGGTAGTAGGTCGGGTTCTCGAAGAGTGCCGTCAGGTTCCTGTTCTCGCCAGCAACCCAGACTAGGTAGTTGTCCTCGTTGTATGGATTCCTGATGGCCATTAAAACGCTCGTCCCGGAAACGTTCTTCAGGCTTCCAACGGCGACGGTAACGTTTCCGTAAGTTTTTTCAATGTGCTGTTCTCCCCAAGGAGGAGGAAGCTCGTGACGTTCCTAGCGTGGGTTAAAACCCACTCTCCATTGACCTTCTCAAATCGGAGAGGAAACTTTTCGTCGAGTTCATTTACAAGCCGGTTCGAGACCGGGCCACCGACGAGTACGATAACTCCCCGAGGTCGGACTCCGTAACGTTCACGTCCGGTTTCACAACGACATTTACCGGCGACGTCCACTGGGAGTAGAACTTCTCAAGGTTCTCCGCTATTCTTTTAGCAGTTTCTCTGTCCTTCTCTGTCCCGCTCGGGTCGGGATTGGCCGTTCCGTAGACGACCACAACCCTGCCGAGTTCAGCCCCCCTGTCGAAGGCCCTCAGGGGCGTAACCGGAACTTCCCTCGAATAAACCTCGCTGACGTTTTCTGGTGACGCAAATTTCCTCATCTCGTCGAGGATTTTCCAGACGTAGTCTGAGAAGGGCTTTCCAGTTTTCCTGCTCAGGCTTTGAATAGTAGGCCGTTCTGTTGAGGAGCCACTCAACCCAGAACTCACCCCAGGCCTTCTGCATGTTGATTGCCGGGAGGGTGTAGTTCTCGTTTACGTGACTTATCGCGTAGTTCTCCCAGGCGTCGGCAAGCCCTCGTAGAGCATTCCAGTTCTGCTCCAGAAGTGCATGTCATACCTGCTGAGGTAGGGCATGTCTTCCCTAATTGCGTCGACGAAGTAGGTAAGGCTGGTCAGGTTCGGGTACGAGTAGATTTCCGGGACAGTGACGTCATGTCCGAGCTCGTGGTAGACGAAGCCGAGGTAAAGGAGCTCGTTTAGGTTTTCGCCCACGACGTAGTCCCCGTTGAGGGGCAGGCCGAACATGGTGTCTCTCGCCGTTTTATAGCTCCAGAGGGTTCTCTGGGGAGTTCTCCTCACGAGGGGAAGCATCTCACCGGCACCCCAGATTTCCGTGCCGTTGATTTTAGGGCTGAAGCTGTGGCCGTGGACTGCGACGAGATATGGATGAAGGAGCTCGTAGGTAACGTCGTGAACCCCAGCGCTTCTGCCCATGAACTCATCGGGAGGAAGTGTTCTGAGGGCATTTTCATAAATCCTCAGGTCTCCAGCGTAGTAGTTCTCATGGGCCCTGTAAAAGGATGTGAAATTAGTTTCTCTCGCGAACTCCCTGAGGGCTGGGAGAAAAGTGTCCTCAAACCACGGGTAGTTGAGTTGCGTTAAGGGTTCAATCTCGGGGGGATTAGAGCAGAGCAAAAGGTAGTACTCAAGGTTCATAAGCAGTAGTCCCTTTCGGGAACGTTTCTCGCCTGAGACATGTATATCTTCAGGAGTAACACCGCCCTTGAGTCTCTGAACTTTTCGAAGTGCTCCTCGACATCGGCCAGATAGCTTTCCCTGTTTATGACGAAGGTGTCGTTTCCAAAGGCGAGGTAGTAGACTATTCCAAGCAGTTCGGCATTTGGGTTTATTTCAACGCTGACGTTGGGAGTTACCCTGAGTGCAGCCGTTCCGGGGGCTCCAAGTGACGTCGCAAAAATCGCCAGATTACCCATGCGAGGAATCTTTTTATGACTCTACCCAGTAGTAGTAAATGGAATGGGTTATAAGGGTTGCGGGGGAGGTTTAAAAGGCGAACATCGAGAAGAATTAGGGTGACCTAAGATGAGGAAGGTGTTGATAATAATTGCCCTGCTGATGCTTGGCCTCGTTCCAGCGAACGGCGTCTTGGCAGAAAAAAGCGTTACAGTTGTTACTACAATAGCCCCGATAGCCTCAATAGTTCAGGAGGCGTTCCCGGGCGTAAACGTCGAAGTTATAGTTCCTCCGGGTGTTGACCCCCATGACTATCAGCTGACCGCGAAGCAGGTCGAGTTGTTGTCCCGGGCAGAGGTTATAGTGACCACGGGCGGACACCTGCCGGTTGAGAAAAGGATTGCCGAGCTTGAAAAAGAAAGAACGATAACAGGGAAGGTCCTCTTCGTGGATGACTACATGAAATACGGCTTTCACTATGCAACGGAATACTGGTATCACAACAAGGACAACCCACACGGCGTCTGGCTCGACCCATACAACGCCATAGCCATAGCAGAAGCAACCGAAAAAGCGCTGATTGAAGTTGACCCGGCGAACGCGCAGACTTATCAAAGGGACTTCGAAAAGTTCAGGGAGAGGGTTCTGGCAATAGTTGAGGCCTACAAGTCCCTCGCACCAAAAAACGCCACCGCTGTAATTCAGATGCCTCCCGATGAGTACGCCCTTGATTGGCTCGGGATAAAGGCTATATCGTCCATAAAACCTGAGGAAGAGGTCCCGGCGATAGGAGTTGACCAGCTCGTCCCGACGGCAGAGAAGAGCTCGCTTATAGTCTACGGCTCCGACAGCCCGGAACAGCTTAAAAAAGCCTCTATTGAACTTGCCCAAAAGAGCGGAAAGCCCTTGGCGGAGATAACGGTCTTCTGGAACTCCGGAAACTACACTGAATGGCTGGTAAAGAACACCGCTTCGATACTCAGGGCAATATCGACCTCAAAGAATGTGGAAAAGCCGGAAAAAAGTGAAAATACTTCAGTTACCTACGCTCTTCTCGCCCTTGTTACGGGTGTTGTTCTGGGGACCGCCCTTGGGGTGATATTGAAAAAATGAAAGAATCACTCGCGCTTGTAGGGCCTTCCGTCCCACTTTGGTGGCCTGGCTCTCCCTATTATCCCCGCAACTACTATCAGCGTCACTACATATGGCAAGGTCGCTATGAACTGCCAGGGTATCGTTCCTGCAAGCCATGGGTTGTTCTGGATGTAGATGGCGAAGTTGTCGAAGAATCCAAAGAGGAACGCTCCTCCGAGGGCTATCAGTGGATTCCAGCCACTGAATACCATGTTAGCTAACGCTATGAAACCCCTTCCAGCGGCTATAGTCTTTGTCACAGTTCCCAGCCAGTCAACGCTGAGGTAAGCTCCTGCAACACCTGCCAACGCGCTTGCTATTAAAACTGCAGTGAAGCGGTAAAGCTCGACGTTTATTCCGAGGGCATCGGCCGCTTCGGGGTTCTCACCGACAGCCCTTATTCTCAGCCCGAATGGCGTCTTGAACAGTACCCACCAGGCTATTATCGCGACCACTATCGTTATTGGCACTAGGGGGCTCAGGGAGTTTCCGAAGGCGTCCATCCACAGCGGGCTAATCTGGGCGTTACTTGGAACTTGGTGCTGGCCGGCAGTTCCCCAGTAGGCCCTTATTCCAAAGGCCACCCCACCGTAGCCGAGGAGGTTAATACCTATACCGGGAATCACGTGGTCGCCCTTCAGGTAAACCGTCAAGACACCGTGGAGGACACCAAAGAGGAGCCCAATAAAGGCACCACCAAGAAGGCCAATCCAGCCGTTGCCGGCTAACTCTGCAAAGATTGCCCCGAAGAACGCTCCGAACATCAGAATTCCCTCGTAGCCTATGTTGACGACACCGGCCCTCTCGCTTATCACTGCCCCTATACTCGTCAGGGCTATCGGAACCATCGCCGCGAGTGACCCTAGGAGAAGGCTGATTACCATTGTCTCGTTCATGCCTTCCCCCTCCTGAAGAGCTTTGTGAATATGTCGAGCAGACCAGGAACAGCAACGGCTATGATTATGATACCCTCAATGACCTTGACCATCTCAAGGGGAACATGGGCGTACTGTTGCATTGCCGTCGCTCCCGCACTTAGCGCTCCGAAGAGTATCCCAGCAAAAATTATGCCGAGGGGATGATTCCTTCCGACGAGGGAAACACCTATTCCGTCGAAACCGTAGCCGTAGACGTTGGCCAGTCCCTGAGTTATGGCGTAGCTCGGGGGCGTGCCCATCACTATCCCCGCACCAGCTAATCCCGCAGTCATTCCTCCAATGACAAAGGACCAGATTGCTGAGCGCCTGGGATTTATTCCACCATATTCCGCCGCCCTTGGGTTCTGACCACTGGTTCTGAGTTCATAACCGAGTTTAGTGTGCCACATCACTATAAAGACAATCACCGCGGTTATTATCGCGATTATAAACGCCCACGAAAGGCTGGTGTTTTTTACGAGAAGCGGGAGTCTGGCTGAGGAAGGAACTGGAAGTGTACTGTTGGGGTCCTTTGGGTTGTAGTAAACGCTGACGGCCAGCCAGCTGACGAGGAAGAATGCAATCCAGTTGAACATTATCGTTGATATAACTTCGTGAACCCCACGGTAGACCTTAAGAACCGCCGCTGGAAGGGCCCACAGAGCCCCAATGAGAAGGCCCGCGAGGAGGCCCGCTATCGGGTTCTGAAGGTGCTGGGTAACGATTATCGCCGCTATCGCACCGAAGTAAACGGTTCCCTCGGCACCGATGTTGAAGAGTCCGGTTCTAGCCCCTATCGCGAAAGTTATCGCCGTTAGGATTAGCGGGGCCGATTTGCTCAGCGTTTCCGCAATGCCATCTATTGAGCCCAGTGAACCTTTTATAAGCCAGTAATAAGCGGAACCTGCACTATAGCCACTGAACCAGAGGACGAGGGCTCCAGCAAACGCGCCGATGAGTATGGCTAGAACGCTTTCAGCGACGGGCTTTGCGTATCCTCTGAGCTCATTTTTGAAGCTCAACTTTAACACCTCCCATCATGAGTCCAATCTGTTCTTCAGTAACTTCATTGGGTTTCACTATGCCCATGAACTGGCCTTCGTACATTATGGCCATTCTGTCACTGAGCTGGAGAACCTCATCGAGGTCCGCAGAGACAAGAAGAACTGCTTTGTCCTCGTTTCTCAGCTTAACTAAGTAGTTTCTTATGTACTCCGTCGAGGCAACGTCAACACCACGCGTTGGCTGTGCCGCTATTATGAACTCCGGCCTTTTGCTGACTTCCCTAGCGACGATGAGCTTCTGCTGGTTTCCGCCGCTCAGGCTTTTAACGGGTGCCTTGGTTCCCGGAGCGCTGACTTCAAACTCCTCAATTAGTCTTTTCGCGTGTTCTTCTGCCCTATTCCAGTCGAGTAGAAAACCTTTCGAGAACTCCTTCCTCCAGTGCATTCCAAGGATGGAGTTCTCAGTTACTGTCATTTCTAGAATTAATCCCATGTGGGTTCTATCCTCTGGAATGTGGGCCATTCCCATGTCGTAGAGCTCTCTGGGTTTTTTGCCGGTGATGTCAACGTCCTTGAGGTAAACCTTGCCTTTTTCTATCTTTCTCAATCCTGCTATGGCTTCTATCAGCTCGCTCTGACCGTTGCCCTCAACACCGGCTATACCAAAAATCTCTCCAGCGTGAACCTCAAAGGTAAGTCCCCTAACGGCTTCCTCGCCCCTGTCCCCTTTCACCCAGAGATTCTCAACTCTAAACACAACATCCCCCGGCTCTTTTGGGGGCTTTTCAATTCTAAGAACGACGTCCCTTCCCACCATCATCCTCGCGAGGAGTTGGGGTGTTGCCTCGCTAGTCTTGACGGTTCCGACGACTTCTCCTTTCCTTATGACCGTAACTCTGTCCGTTATCTCCATAACTTCGTTGAGCTTGTGACTGATGAAGATTATCGTCTTTCCCTGTTCTTTGAGCTTTTTCAAGACTGCAAAGAGTTCCCTGACCTCTATTGGGGTAAGAACCGCCGTAGGTTCGTCGAGAATCAGAATATTAACATCACGATATAGCATCTTTAAAATTTCAATTCTCTGCTGGATTCCGACGGGAAGGTTTTCAACTGGAACGTCCAGCGGAACCTGAAAGTTCAGCTCGCCCATGAGCTTCTGGAGCTTCTTTCTCGCACTTTCAACGTCAATCTTCGAGAGCAAGCCATGACCTTCCATTCCGAGAATGATGTTCTCAAGGGCGTTGAAGACCTCAACGAGGGTGAAATGCTGGTGTACCATTCCAATGCCATTCGCTATAGCATCGGCTGGACTCTTAAAGCGAACTTCCTTTCCCCTAAGAAAGATTTTGCCCTTTGTCGGTTTGAGCATTCCGAAGAGGATTTTCATGAGGGTTGTTTTTCCGGCACCGTTCTCGCCGAGAAGGCCGAGTATTTCGCCCTCGTAAACTTTGATGGTGACCCCTTTGAGGGCCTTTGTGCCGTCAGGATAAACCTTAACAATGTCTCTCATCTCGAGCACTGGAGTTTGCTCCTCCATTTTCAATCACCTCCAAAACTCAAAAGGAAAACAAAAGGAGAAGAAAAATCACTGCTTGTGGTTCTTGTAGTAGTCGAGGGCCCAGTAGGCACCGAAGCGATAGCCACCCTCAAACTTATAGAGAACCGGAATCTCCATACCGAGGACGATGCCTATTGTGTCCTTGTGGTCGTTGAGTGCTATAAGGGCCGCGAGAGCGCCTGCAAGGGCTGAACCCTCGTTCTCCTTGAAGAGGACCATCTGGACGTTGTGTGGCATGTTGGGGTCGTAACCGTCAATGAGGACGAACCTCTGCTTTGGATACTCCTTGGCGACCTGCTTGACAGCGTTGGTCATCATAAATCCGACGGCAATTATTATATCGTACTCCCCGGTCTTGGCGAGGCTCCTGAGGTTCGGGAGGTAGTCGTTCTCGCTGTTGCTCTGAATCTCGGTGAGCTGAAGGCCGAACTCCTTAACGGCCCTCTCGGCGCCCATGTAGGCCATGTCGTTGAAGCTCAGGTCACCCCTGCCGCCGACGTCGTAGACGATGGCTATCTTCTTGGTGTTCTTCCTCTCGTTGAGGGTCTTGTTGAAGTAGGTTTCTGGCTTTGGCTCCTTGGCGGCCCACTCCTTGGCGTACTGCTCCATAACAGTCCAGTTCTGGGCTTTCCTGAGGAGCTCAATCTGGTCCTTGGAGGTCGCCTTCGGGACGATTATCTGGCCGTTGATTATCTGCTTCTGGAGCTGGTCAACCGCCTGCCAAATCCAGTCCGGAACCTCCTTCCTGGTCTGCTCGAGGAACTGGATGAGCTGGTCCTCGTTCTCAAATCCGAGGTCTTTGAGCTTCTTCTCCCTTACATCGGGCGGGAGGGAGTCGAACATTGCTTTAACGTCCTCTATCGTTGAGAGCTTAACGCCGCCCTCCTTAAGGCCGAGCTCGACAACACCGCCTCTGAACTGATTCTCCTCAGCCTGCTTGACGGCGTTGTAAACACCGACGTCAACGCGCTTCATCATGCTCGCTATTATAACACCGGGCTTAATCCAGTCCTGGGCAGAGTCAACGCCTATTGCAAACGGTGGGCCCATCTTCTTGTTGTGAGCCTTCAAGTAGTCGCCGACAGCCTCGAAGACACCGAGACCAGTTCCGCCTGCGACCTGGTAGATGACCCAGGCACCCTGCTGAAGCTGGGCCTGCGCGGCCTGCTTACCCTTAGCGGGGTCACCGAAGGAACCGGTGTAGGTGTAGAGGATGTTTATCTTTGTGGGCACGTTGGTTGCAGTTCCTGTCGAAGTTCCACCACCGCTGATACAGCCGCTGGCCACGACGCTAAGGGCCATAAGGCCCACCAACAACAAACCGAATAGCTTTCGCATAGCCTAACACACCTCATGTTATTTTGTAAAGGTTTATTCATCAGGGCTCCGATAAATACTTTGCGGTGTCCACCTGTATCCAAACGGACGAAAATAATTTAACCCGGACACAAAAGTTAAAAGGAAGCGTATGCTGAGGGAGATACTCAACCTTGACTCAGGCATTGTGATGGTCTCAGGTGGGAGTAAGAAGATAGCTAGGATTTACCTCCAGTCGTGGGTAAAGCGGAAGGGGAAGGCCCTAGCTGAAGGGCTTCCTTTCTCAGTTGGGGGTGAAGTCTACGTTGGAAATCCCTTCCGGGCGGACTTTCCGGTTTATCTCATCGTAAATCCACTGGCCAGAAGAGGTGTCGAGCGGGAGAAGCTTCTCCACTGGCTTGGACTCAAACGCGAAGAGGGAAAGCTTGTCCTGCTCTACGAGGAGCGCTACGTTGGAGATTCGATAGTCAGGTACAGACTCAGGAACTACCTTGACTATCTCATAGCCTACAGGAGAGAAACTGTAGGGGTAGAGATTTTGAACGTTTATAAGCTCGAAAACGGTCGGGTTGTTGAGAGGAAGACCTACATAAGGCACCCGATGACGAGTGGCTTCGGGTCTGAGTGGTGATGACACCAGCTATCGCCGAGGGCTTTTTATATGCCTTCTCCCTCTCTTCTCCGGGTGAGAGCATGTTCGGAAAGCTCAGGGAAAAGCTCAGGAAGTTCACCAGACAGGTCGAAGAGAAGATTGAGAAAGAGGAGAAAGAGGTCGAGAAGAAAGTTGAAACTGAGAAAAAGCCGGGTATCATTGAGAGGCTTCTCCAAGTTGAGATTAAGGAGAAAGACGTTGAAGATGCCCTGGATGAGCTTGAGCTTGAACTCCTTGAGGCAGATGTTGCCCTTGAGACCGTTGAAGTACTCAGGGAGAAAATCAAAGAAAAGCTTGTTGGAAAGAAGGTTCGCATCGGCACTAACAAGGCCGAGCTTATAGAAAACGCCCTCAGGGAAGTGATACTTGAAATTCTAACTCCCGAGAAAAAGCTCGACCTCTTGGAGATGATTCGCTCTAAAGAGGAGAAGCCCTTTGTTATAGTCTTTGTCGGTTTCAACGGCTCGGGGAAGACAACGACAATAGCAAAGCTCGCCCACTGGCTGAAGAAGAACGGGTTAAGCGTTGTCGTAGCGGCAAGCGACACCTTCAGGGCTGGAGCCATAGAACAGCTGGAAGAGCACGCGAAGCGCGTCGGTGTTAAGGTCATCAAGCACGACTACGGGGCCGACCCGGCGGCGGTAGCCTACGATGCCATACAGCACGCGAAGGCGAGGGGCGTTGATGTGGTCCTCGTTGATACCGCCGGGAGGAACGAGCTCAACAGGAACCTCATGGACGAGATGAAGAAGATAGTCCGCGTCACGAAGCCTGACCTAGTTATCTTTGTTGGTGACAGTCTGAGCGGAAACGCGGTTGTTGAGCAGGCCAAGCAGTTCAATGAAGCTGTTAAGATAGACGGAGTGATTTTGACGAAGCTCGATGCAGACGCCAGAGGTGGGGCTGCCCTGAGCATAAGCCACGCCATCGGTGCGCCGATACTCTTCGTTGGCGTCGGACAGGGCTACGATGATTTGAAGCTCTTCGACGAGAAGTGGTTCGTGGAGAGGATTTTCGGGGAAGAGTGAGTTGTGTTCTTATTCTTCCTTCAGCTTTATCCGGGCCCAACGCTCGTTTTTAGCTCTTGTTTTTAGATTAGGCAATCACTGCCCTCCTAAGGTTTCCCTAACCAAGTCAAAATCCACCCTCGCCGTCATGTCTATGTTTATCGGTGTTACACTGACCTTTCTCTCCACTTTCAGGGCGTAGGCATCGGTTCCCGGCTCGAATTCAGTCTTTCTTCTCCCCACAATCCAGTAGTAAGGATGTCCCCTCGGGTCAATCCTCTCCTCTATGGTCGGGCAGTATCGCTTTCTTGCGAGCCTCGTTATGGCTATCTCGGTCCTCTCCGTTGCATCGCTCGGAACGTTAACGTTGAGCATGTCCACCCCGGAGGGAAGACCCCTCTCAAGTATCGCTTGGGCTATCCTCTTGAGAAAATGGGCCGAAACCGAGAAGTCTATTCCCTCCCCCTCGCTGAGGGTCTTCTTCCATTCAACTTCAAGGCTTATTGCTATACTCGGGATTCCGTGGGTAGAGGCTTCTATGGCGGCTGAAGCAGTCCCTGAGACCGTTATTTCTGTGCTCAGGTTTTCTCCGAGGTTTATCCCGCTGACAGCCAAGTTAAACTTCCCAAAGCGCGCTATAGCAAAGATAACGCAGTCTGTTGGAGTCCCGTCTATGCCGTAAGCTACCTTTGCCCCCGGAACGTTCACACGCTTTGCCCGTATCGGCCGGTGAAGGGTCATAGCCCTTCCGCTTGCACTCCTCTGGAAGAGTGGCGCAACGACATAAACCTCGCCGAGCTCGCTCAGGGCCTTTACAGCTGCGCGCAGGCCGTTGGAGTAGATGCCGTCGTCATTCGTTAGGAGGATTCTCATATTTACTTCTTCACCCTCTTTACTTTTAGGTATCTCCAAAACACTATATACTAACTTCACTCCGGATTGTAACTCCCCGCTCAACCCCCACCGCTCTTTCAGTTCTTTAAACGTCCGTTCTCTCACCATCTCCCACCATTTAGCTTTTGGTCACCAGATATAAATAGCTTCTCTAAGCACACATCTTTAAAAACCCTGTCCACAAGCGACCCTCAGGTGAGAAGATGACGTACTGGACAAGCGAGGACAACGTGGCCGGAAAGCCGGGAACGGCGCTCTTCATAATCCTGCCGACGATAGGATGCTACCGCTTTCGAATAGGGAAGGCCTGCTACATGTGTGCCTATCCGACCTCTGCACCTAAGACAAAATGGAGTCAAGATGCGATAGTGGACTACGTCCGCAAGGCCCTCAAAAAAATCGAGGGCAAGAAGGGGCCCTTCGCGGTCAGGATGTTCACCTCAGGTTCCTTCCTCGACAACGGCGAGCTTAAGCCAGAAACCCGAAGGAAAATATTTGAGATTCTCTCAAAGATGGAAAACGTCGAGGAAATCGTCATTGAGAGCAGGAGCGAACTCGTTAGGTACGATGCCGTTAAAGAGCTGGCCGAGATAGTTCCAGACAAGCACTTCGAGGTCGCTATCGGCCTTGAAACGGCGAACGACGATATCGCTGAGATTTCAATCAACAAGGGCAACACCTTTGAGGACTTCGTCAGGGCATCGGAGATAACTCGAAAGGCGGGGGCAAAGGTGAAAACCTACCTCCTGCTCAAGCCAATCTTCCTGAGCGAGAGAGATGGGATAAGGGACGCGAAGGAGAGTATACTCAAAGCTGAGCCCTATACGGATACTTTCTCAATAAACATCACCGACATCCAGAAGGGAACGCTCTACGAGAGACTCTGGGAGAAGAAGGAGTACCGTCCGCCGTGGCTCTGGAGTGCGGTTGAAGTTCTCATATGGGCCAAGAAGCGTTTTCCAGACAAGAGAATCCTCAGCGACCCCGTCGGAGCTGGCTCACCAAGGGGGCCCCATAACTGCCTGACCGACTATGACAGAACTATTGGCAGGGCTATAAAGAAGTTCTCGGCAACGCAGGACCTCAGTTACCTTAAAAACCTCGAACCGGAGTGCAGGGAGGAGTGGAGCTACATCGTCGAGAACGGCCTCCTCGACTGGCAACTTTTGACTTGGTAATCGTTTCGAATTTTTATTAGTTTTTTCTAAATTTCTATTCTGATGCACGGTCCTGTTCGAATGCATGTTTTCTGGACATCAATGTCCATCCGCGAAAGCTTTAAATGTTGACAAACGTAAACGGCCCTGTCGAGGGGTGATATTGATGGCGGAAAATGCGAACACCGTTGTCGAAAAGAACGGCTATCTTGTCGTCGGAAAGGCGGAAGGAATCGTTGAGATTGACATTGATACATTTCTATGTAAGGGTTGTGGAATTTGCGTCGAGATGTGCCCGAGAAAGGTCTTTGAGTGGAGCAAGGAGCTCAGTGAAAAGGGCGTTCACTATCCGATACCTGTTCACGCCGAGAAGTGCGTCAAGTGTAAGCTCTGTGAACTTCTCTGCCCGGACTTCGCCATCGCGGTAAGGTGGTGACTCATGATAATCCGCGGCGACGAGCCGGAGCAGATTAGGCTCATTAAAAAGCTCTACAAACCTGACAACTACTTCATGCAGGGGAATGAAGCGGTGGCTTACGGCGCAATCTTCGCGGGCTGTCGCTTCTACGCTGGTTATCCCATAACACCGTCGAGCGAAATAGCCGAGACGATGGCCAGGGAGCTTCCAAAGCTTGGAGGTTATTACCTCCAGATGGAGGATGAGATTGGAAGCATAGCGGCCATGGTAGGCGCCTCGTGGACTGGCCTCAAGGTGATGACCGCAACCTCTGGTCCGGGCTTTTCGCTCATGCAGGAGAACCTTGGTTATGCGGTAATGACTGAAACGCCACTTGTTCTTGTCGATGTGCAGAGGAGCGGGCCAAGCACTGGGCAGGCAACGAAAGGAGCGCAGGGAGACTTCTTCCAGGCCAGATGGGGAACACACGGTGACCATCCGATTATAGCGGTCTCACCGACCAGCGGGCAGGATGCGTTCTGGGAAACAATAAGGGCCTTTAATATAGCGGAGAGACTCAGGACACCTGTGGTTATGCTCTTCGACGGTGTTCTTGCTCACACGCGCGAACTCGTCAGGATTCCAGACGTTGAGGAAGTGGAAATTACCTATCGTAAGCTTCCTGCCAACGAGGAGGAAGCTAAACTCCCCTTCGGTGACCCTCACGGAGATGGAGTCCCACCTATGCCGCTCTTCGGTCACGGCTACTTCACCCACGTTACGGGCTCGACCCACAAGGAGAACGGTTTGAGGGACGTTTACACCCCAGAAGTCCACGACAGGCTAGTTAGGAGAATACACAGGAAGATAGAGAAGAACCGGGACGTTTATGAGAAATATGAGGAACACTTCATTGATGACGCTGAAATCCTCGTCGTCAGCTGGGGCGTAACCGCTCGTCCGGCTCTCGGAGCCGTTCTCAAGGCCAGAGAGGAAGGCATCAAAGTGGGTCTCTTCGTGCCGAAGACAGTCCACCCGTTCCCGGGTGAGAGAATGAGGGAACTAGGAAAGCGCGTTAGGGCTATACTAGTCCCCGAGATGAACCTCGGCCAGATGATTCTTGAAGTTCAGCGCTTCATCAACGACGACGTTCTTCTAAGGGGAATCAACAAGATAGGTGGGGTTCCTTTAACCGTTGGGGAAATCCTTCGCGAGATAAGGGGTGTTGCCCATGCCTGAAATCTACTCAAAATATCCGCTCATCAAGTACCTTAGGAAAGAAGCCCTCCCAACTGCCCTCTGCCCTGGGTGTGGGGGTGGAACGGTTCTCAACGCCTTTGCCAACGCGGTTGACCAGCTCAAGCTCGACCCTAAGAACTTGGTCGTTGTCAGCGGAATAGGTTGCTCTGCGTGGATAGCCTCACCCTACTTTTTGGCAGACACACTACACACAACCCATGGCAGGGCGATAGCCTTTGCCACCGGAGTTAAGGTCGGCCTTCCGGACAAGAAGGTCGTCGTCATAAGCGGAGACGGTGATTTGGCCAGTATAGGAGGAAACCACCTCCTGCATGCGGCAAGGAGGAACATAGACATAACGGTCATACTCGTCAACAACTTCATCTACGGAATGACCGGCGGTCAGGTGGCCCCTACAACGCCCTTCGGCGCCAAAACCACCACGACCCCCTACAGGAACATAGAGCATCCATTGAAGATTTCCGAAACCGTTGCCGCTGCCGGAGCGAGCTACGTGGCGAGATGGACCACCGCTCATGTCTACCAGCTCATCGAGAGCATCAAGAAAGCTTTGACCGTTAAGGGCTTCTCCCTCGTCGAGGTCATCTCCCAGTGCCCGGTGCAGTTCGGAAGGAGGAACAGTATGAAAGAGCCCGCTGAAATGCTCCGCTGGTTCCTGAAGAACAGCGTGCCGATAAGCAAGGCCAGAAAGATGAACGAGGAGGAGCTTGAGGGCAAGTTCGTAATCGGCGAGTTCGTCGACAGGCAGAGGCCCGAGTTCGTTACAGAACTCAACAAGCTCATCGACGATGTCCAGGAGCACTTCGGGCTTAAGGAGGTGTGAGGTATGCAGATTAGGTTCGCAGGTATCGGCGGTCAGGGCGTTGTCCTGGCCGGGGTCATACTCGGTGAGGCTGCCGCGATTGAAGGCCTCAACGTTCTTCAGACCCAAGACTACAGTTCAGCGAGTAGGGGCGGCCACTCCATAGCGGACGTTATAATCTCCAAAGAGCCGATTTACGACGTAATAGTCACGAAGGCCGACGTTCTCGTTGCCCTCCACCAGCTCGGCTACGACACTGTTAAGGACTCACTCAAGGAGGACGGCCTCCTAATCATTGAGACTGACCTCGTTAGGCCGGATAGGGACTACGTAGGTGCTCCCTTCACGAGGATAGCCGAGGAAACTACGGGGCTTGCCCTAACGGTTAACATGGTGGCTTTGGGTTATCTGGTCGCCAAGACTGGGGTCGTTAAGAAGGAGAGCGTTGAGGAAGCTATTAAGAGGCGCGTCCCAAAGGGGACTGAGGATATAAATATCAAGGCTTTTAGGGCCGGATTTGAGGAGGGATCCAAATGAGATATCCGTTTCCCGTTGGGAAGTCCGATTTCATACAGGGTGATGAGGCAATAGCGAGGGCGGCAATCTTGGCCGGCTGTCGCTTCTACGCTGGCTATCCAATAACGCCGGCCAGCGAGATATTCGAGGCAATGGCCCTCTACATGCCCCTCGTTGATGGAGTGAGCATACAGATGGAGGACGAGATAGGCAGCATAGCCGCGATAATCGGTGCTTCTTGGGCTGGGGCGAAGGCTATGACCGCAACCTCTGGTCCGGGTTTCAGCCTGATGCAGGAGAACCTTGGTTATGCGGTAATGACGGAGACGCCTATTGTTGTCGTTGACGTCCAGCGTGGTGGGCCCTCAACCGGCCAGCCAACTCTACCCGCCCAAGGAGACATAATGCAGTCAATCTGGGGAACACACGGCGATCACATGCTTATCGTTTTGAGCCCCTCAACGGTTCAGGAGGCATTCGACCTTACGATTAAGGCCTTCAACCTCGCGGAAAAATACAGAACTCCCGTTGTCCTGCTCACGGACGCGGAGATAGCCCACATGCGTGAGAGGGTTTACATTCCGAACCCCGATGAGATTGAAATCGTTAACAGGAAGCTTCCTGCCAACGAGGAGGAAGCTAAACTCCCCTTCGGTGACCCTCACGGAGATGGAGTCCCACCTATGCCGATATTCGGTAAGGGTTACCGCACCTACGTGACCGGTCTGACGCACGACGAGCGCGGAAGGCCAAAGACTGTCGACGCGGAAATTCATGAGATGCTCATACGGAGGATTTTCAGGAAGATACTAGACCACAAAGACGAAATCATAAGCTATGAAAAGTTCATGCTTGAGGACGCCGAGATAGCAATAATAAGCACTGGAATAGTCTCCCGCTCCGCGATAAGAGCCGTGAAGGTTCTCCGTGAGAGGGGTGTTAAAGCCGGTTTGCTCAAGCTCAACACGATATGGCCCTTCGACTTCGAGATGATTGAAGAGCTCGCCGAGCAGGTGAGAAAAATCTACGTTCCCGAGATGAACATGGGGCAGCTCTACCACCTCGTCAAGGAAGGTGCCAACGGAAAGGCCGAGGTGGAGCTAATAGCCAAGATAGGCGGTGAGGTTCACACTCCAATAGAGATAGTTGAGAAGGTGGTGGGATGATGTATTTGAAGTCCGCTTACGAGATTCGCGACAAATACCTCCGAAAGGACATGCTTCCGACGATATTCTGCCCTGGGTGTGGAATCGGGAGCGTTCTCCAGTTCACACTGAGGGCCATAGACGACCTCGGCCTCAACCAGGATGAGATAGTCTGGGTAAGCGGAATAGGCTGTTCATCCCGCGTTCCGGGGTTTGTTAACTTCGACGGCCTACATACCACTCATGGGAGAGCTTTGGCCTTCGCTACCGGGATAAAACTCACCAATCCAGACCTCAAGATAATCGCCTTCATGGGAGACGGCGACTCAGCTGCCATTGGAGGAAACCACCTAATCCACGCCATAAGGAGGAACCTCGATGTTACGGTTATTCTCATCAACAACTTCACCTACGGAATGACAGGTGGCCAAGTGGCTCCAACTACACTCAAGGGCCTGAAGGGAACCACAGCTCCCTACGGCCAGTTCGAGAACCCCTTCGACATCGCCCAGCTGGCGGTCTCGGCTGGGGCAAACTACGTCGCTAGATGGACGGTCTTCAACTACTTGCAAGGCATCAACAGCATAAAGAAGGCCCTGAGCAAGGAGGGCTTTACCCTAGTTGAGTTTCTCTCGCCATGTCCGATAAGCTTCGGAAGGAGGAACAGGATGAAGACCGCCCCGGAGCTAATCCGCTGGTACCAGAAGATAACAGTTCCCCTCGCCAAGGCGAAGAAGATGAGCGAGGAGGAGCTTGAGGGCAAGATTATCATTGGGGAGTTCGTTGACAGGGACAGGCCGGGCCTCGTTAGGGAGTATAGAGAGTACATAAAGCGCGCCAAGAGGATGATGGGGTGGGAGCAATGAGGAAGGAAGTTCTCTTCAGCGGTTTCGGCGGACAGGGCGTTATCCTGGCGAGCGTTATCCTTGGAAGGGCAGCAGCTGTTTACGAGAACCTCTACGCGGTGCAGACCCAGAGCTACGGGCCAGAGTCGAGGGGAGGAGCGAGCAGGGCGGAGGTTGTCATAAGCGATGAACCGATAGACTACCCGAAGACACTCCACCCGGATTACGCCGTGTTCTTCTCCCAGGAAGCCTACACCAAGTACCTTCACACTGTCAAGGAAGGGGCAACCATTATCGTCGAGAAGGACCTCGTTCCGCATAGG
This sequence comes from Thermococcus sp., assembly GCF_015523185.1. Lineage (NCBI taxonomy): Archaea > Methanobacteriati > Methanobacteriota > Thermococci > Thermococcales > Thermococcaceae > Thermococcus > Thermococcus sp. The sequence continues at coordinate 13,152 of NZ_WAKV01000065.1, read as the reverse complement.
GACTTTGAGTTCGAGAAGAAGCTCAACGTCATAGCGCTCCCCCTTACGGAGATAGCAGAGGAAACAACGGGACTGAGCCTGACCATGAACATCTTAACCCTCGGAATACTGGTGGGCGTTACCGGAATAGTAAGCAGGGAAGCAATAGAAAAGGCAGTGAGAGACGCCGTCCCCCACGGGACGGAAGAGATAAACGTTAGAGCACTCAAGAAGGGGTTTGAGATAGCTGAAGGCCTCAAGAAGTGAGCCTTGAAAGCTCCTCCATTATCTTCTTCTCTTTCTCCTTGAGTTTTTCAAGTTCCCTCTTGTAGACAAGGCGCATTCTTTCGATGTGCTCGATAGCCTCGTCCTTGGTTATCTCAACTAGTAGGTCTGAGAACGCCCTGTAAAGTTTCCTCTCGGACTTGGAAGCGGTTATTATTCCTTCCGCGTACTCAAGCTCCTTCATCTTGAGCTCGATGGCATTTCTGAGTTCCCTAATCTGCCTGAGTTCGAGCTGGAGCTCGTAGGCCTTCACTGCCTCCATAAAACCACCCCCAAGGAATTAAAAAGGAATGGCCGAGGAAGAATCACTTCTTCTCCTCGGGGTTCATCTCCTGGAGCTCTTTAAGGAGCTCGTTGACCTTTCTCGTGTCTTCCTCAATCTTCCTCAGCAGGGCTAGGCGGAGGTTCATGAGGGCATTTATCCTCTTTTCGATGTTCTCTCTGGCCTCGTCAATTGTCGCTCCCACGAGAATTCCTGCTCCGACGTCCATTATAACATCCTCGGGGTCCTCAATCTTGCCCTTTATCGCGATTCCGCCACCGAGTGGAATGTATATTGCCTTTCCTTTGCCCTTGTCCTTTATGTAGGCCAGGGTTGCGTCAACGGTTCTGAGGTCGGTGATTGTTGCGTCTATCGCACCAACTTGGCTCCTGAGGTACTCAATTTCACCGAGGTAGCTCCTAATCTCGTCCTGAATCTGCTCAAGGGTTTTGACCTTCTTCTCCTCGGCCATTCCCATCACCTCCTTCCCGTTCTCATTTTTTAGTAACCTTTTGTTATTTAAAAGTTTTTCGCCGGCAGGCTTATTAATCTGAACCTCCAACCCGGAAGTATGATAATCAACGAGACAAAGAACAGGGTCTGGCATGGAGCGGTTAAGTTGGCTGATAACTTTCTCCGACGGTTTAGAGGATTAATGCTCGTTAGCAACGTTAACTATTCTCTCGTTTTCGTTCTGCCAGTTGAAAGCAGGCTTAACGCCTCGATTCACATGTTTTTCATGCTGAGTGACATTGATGTCATCTGGTTGGATTCGACGAAGAGGGTCGTTGATTTTAAAAGGGCAAAGAGGTGGAAGGTCTATTCACCAAAAAAACCTGCCAAGTATATAATCGAAGGGCCAGCCGGATTGATAAAAGCCCTCCAGATTGAGGAGGGGGACCTAATAAGCTGGGAGATAACGGAAGATAAGAAAAAGAGCATTCCCGTGGGTGTTCCCATCTCGGGGAAAGTCTCGTTTGAGAAGACAAACAGTATCGTCATGGCGGAGAACGTCACAGAAGCCCTCGCAGAGGACGTTTGAACTTAGAACTCTAACTCAACTCCGTTTTCCTCACCCTCCCAGAGTGTCAAACGGCGAAGCCTGACCCTATCAGGGAGCCTTTTCTTAATCTCACTGGCAATCCATAAGGCTATATTCTCAGTTGTCGGGTTCTCGAAGAGGGTGTTGAGGTTCCTGTGGTCAAGTTTTTTAATGACATCTTCCACGATAGCTCTCAACTGCAGGAAGTCCATGATATAACCTTTTTTCAGTTCTCCTTCGACGGCCACCTCGAGTCTAAAGGTGTGTCCGTGAATTTCCTCTGTCTGGCCGTCTATGAGAACTGCGTGGGCGGACTCGAACTTGAAGCGCTCGATGACGCGGGCCTTCATGCAACCACCGAAGTAAAACTCGGAGAGGAATTGATAAACGTTGTCCCTTCGTTTTAATTCTCCTGAAGTCTTATTGCAACTTGATTTCACTTCCCTAAGCTCAATAAAGGGTGCTATGTTTCGTAAATAAGTTTCTTAGGCAACACCTTCACTGGGTTCAGAACAGCGTCTTTGAGGGCGAGATAACCCGGGCAGAGTTCGAGCGAATAAAGGTCGGGCTTGAAGAACCCATAAACGAGGACGAGGACTCCGTTGTCATCTGCAAACTCCGCTCAATGCCCCAGAGGGAAACAATGGGAGTGGAAAAGAACTCGCTGAGGATATTATCTAAAATCACGCCACAAGAGGCTCGTACTCCCTAACACCAACGAGGTGCTTTATCATCTTGTACGCTTCCAGCCTTATCAACCTCTGCTTCGTGGCGTTCTTCTTCAGTTCCGGATGTTTAACGCTCTTGGCCAGTTCGTCGAGAGTTTTGTAGTCAATTTCTCCCAAGGATTTTACGAATCTCACAATGTCTTCAGCGAGTTGTTCGTCGAATTTTTCTTGGATTTTCGTATTCAATTCATGAAGTGTCTAGATTGGCCAGGATTGGAAGGAATCCCCTTTATTCTTTTTGACGACTTTTTGATTGCACTACTTATCGGTGCGGTTGTTCCGGGATTGGCCAATATTTTATTGGGATTATCATTGCGTGAATATAGCCCGTGCTCCATTCGTTCTTTGCGTACAACTCCGATGCAAATTTAATCGCATTCTCAACGTCCTTTTCCGTGAGTCCCTCTGGCTTTTCCTTACTGCTGGGCAGGAGTATGGCAACCAGCCCGGCATCGACGAAGGGATGCCCTTCCAGTGGAAAAGTGAAGTACTCTCATCTTTAGATGTTTCACCGGATGATGAGTTCTTCTGATGCTGTTCCTTTAGGAGCTCCTCAAGCGTCTTTACTTTTCTGCTTTCCGTTACCTTCCCCCATATTCTCTCCACCCTTGGTCTTCTCCCATTCACCTTTGACATTCCAAAGCCTATCGAGTTCTTCTCCCCGAAGCCGGTCAGATAGCCTGTCCGGAGCAAACCCTCGTCGCCTCTGGCTCTGAAAACGAGGTGCCACGCCCTCTGGTAGATGCTGGGCTTCACCTGAAAGTGCTTGGGCTTGACCAGAATGACTTTGAACTCGAGTTCTCCGCTCCCGGGAGGTTTGCCGGTGAGGGAGTGTACTTCTCGATGAGGTTCTCCCTGATGTGCCCGTAAAACTCAGGTCTGTGGGGGACAAATCGTAGGTTTTCGGCTTTTTGAAAATCTGCCTGGTCGTTGAGACGGCTATCTGCGGGAGGGTTATGAACTTCCTTCCCACTCGGCCTCTCAGGCTTATAAAGGGCCTTAACCTTTTCAACCGTGAAGCGCTCTTCCCAGAGCTCCACCTTGGGTTCTCAAGAAGACCCCCTATGAAAGCCTCGGCTATCTCAGGAACCGCTGTTGAGAAATAAAAGTGGCCATTTCCCTACCAAGAACATAGGATTTTCCCTTCTCAATATTCTCTCCCCTGCCGTGAAAAGTGAGTAAGTGAAGAACTTTGGAACACGGGGGTTGTGGAGTCTCAGGCTCAGGTCTGGATTCACCTGCTGGATTCTCCTGTAGATGAGTCCCTAAAGGTAGTGCTGATGGTTGTATGGAACACTTAAACTCATCGCGCTCCGGAATCAACTTGATTAGGAAGCGCATAGTCGTCCTCTTGTGTATAACTGGATATTCTGGCCAGGATAGTTATTTAACCTTTTCGAAATGAGTAAAATCCATTAAAAATTACATGATGCACACCAGAACCCAAGTAACCCAGCAAAGTGAAAAGAACAAACAGAACAGAAAGGGAAAATTAACCCTCACCAGCCGCCGCGTCCTCTCCCCATACCGCGACCCATGCCCCGTCCTCTGCCAATTCCTCCGCCCATGCCCCTACCGGGGCCCATTCCTGCTCCTCCCTGAATTCCGGGCTGTAGCTCCCCGCGCAGAAGGGCCTCTACTGCCTCCCTAACCCTCATGGTCGCCGGAGCCGAGAACATCCTTATTCCCGCAGTCTGGAGGACTCCGTATGAATTTGGCCCGAACTGGCCCGCTATGACGGCATCGGCTCCCTGGTCTATCACGAACTGAGCCGCGGTAACGCCCGCCCCTCTCGGCTGGGAGTAGCCGGGGTTTGGAACAACCTGAACGTTCACTATCCTGCCGTTTTCGTCAACGTCAACTATTGTGAAAGTTGGGGTTCTCCCAAAGGCCTGATTGACGCGGTCGTCAAGGCCACCGCTCACTGTGGACACGATAATCCTCATTTTCCACCACCTCCGGCTGGATTAGATAACCCGAACTTAAAAAATTTTGCATAGGCTCAAAAAGGCCCGCAAAAACCGAAAATCCTGTTCCTGAGGAGTGACCTGATGAGGAGGAGAACCACCAGACCTAGGGCATACGGCAGGGCAACGAGGAACAGCTTGAACAGGAAGTATAGTATTCCGAGCAGGATTAACAGGTCAAGAACTCCGTAAAAGCCCCCGAAGGGATAAGCTCTCCTGCCGTAATAACCCCCTCTCCCATAACCTCTACCCATTCCGCGTGGCATATCAAGGCCTCCAGAAATTAAAGGGAAAGGCCTCACCACCAGCCGTAGAACCAGCGGAGGGCCCTTCTGCTCGGTCTACCTGTCCATGGGCAGTAACCGAGCTTAGCTCCCCAGCCTCTTCCTCTGCCCCATCCTCTACCGCGTCCCCATCCGCGGCCCCAGCCTCTACCCCAACCGGGGCCGAAGCCGTAGGCCGGATACGCTGGATAGGCCGGAGCCGGATATGGACCGTAGGCTGGCGTTGGCGTCGCTGGGGCTGGAGTGGGTGCCTGTGCTGGAGCGATGAACTGTCCAGCGCTTCCACTAACAGCGGCCTTTATAGCCTCCTCAACAGGCGTTCCTGGAGCAATCTGGTAGAGCCTTATCCCCGCTGCCTGTATAACTCCAAGGGCGTTAGGACCAACCTGTGGTGCGATTATGGCATCAACTCCCTCATTGATAAGGGTCTGAACGGCCATTGGTCCTGCTCCCCCTCCCACTGCTGAAGCAGGGTTCTGAATGACCTTCTCGCTAACTATGTTCCCTTTTTCGTCAATATCTGCTATATAAAAGGCTGGTGCCCTTGCAAAGACAGGGGCGACAGTATCTTCTCTACCTCCTCCGTTGGTCGGTATCGCAATCTTCATTCACATCACCTCCGATATTTTGTGCATATGCACATATTTATAAACTTTTCGGTTACCCTAATCGTATTGCTTGGGCATCTTTTATATACTTCAGCGGGAAGAAAGAAGGGGGTGTCTGTAATGGAGGAGATTTTTGAGAACCTCAAAAAGCTCGACGAGCTCAGCCCCTTCGAGTTCAAGGAACTTCTCATAAAACTCGCCAGCAGGAACTCCGAAAGGATGATGCTCAACGCCGGTAGGGGTAATCCGAACTTTCTGGCGTTGGAACCGAGGTATGCTTACCTACAGCTCGGGAAGTTCGCGCTAAGCGAAGCAGAAAGGCACTTCGGCTACATGGGGGACCTCATAGGAGGGCACTGCGAGAAGGACGGCATAGAGGCGCGCTTTGAAATATTCATCAGAAACCATTGGAACGAGAGAGGAACGAGGTTCCTTAATTCAGCCGTAAGCTACGTGAGGGACTACCTTGGCTTTTCGGCCGATGATTTCCTTCACGAGATGGTTCAGGGCTATCTCGGCTGTGAATATCCGACCCCGCCGAGAATGCTCCCCCTCGCGGAAAAGATAGTCGCGAGATATCTCCTAAAAGAGATGGGGGCCGGCTACGACCTCGGTTATGCAATAGTCGAGGAAACCCAGCTCTTCGCAGTGGAAGGTGGAACCGGAGCTATGGCCTATCTCTTCGAGTCCCTCAAAGCAAACCACCTCCTGAACCCAGGGGACAAGATAGCGATAGCGGTTCCAATATTCAGTCCTTACCTTGAGATACCAAAACTCGACCAGTACAGGCTTGAGATAGTTGAAGTTAATGCATCGCCCGAACTCGGCTACCAGATACCGGACGAAGAACTTGAGAAGCTTAGGAACCCAGAGATAAAGGCGTTCTTCCTTGTAAACCCTGGCAACCCAACGGCGGTGAAGCTTGAGGAGGGAGTTCTCGAAAAGCTCAGGGAGATAGTCGAGAACGAGAGGGAAGACTTAATCATCATCACCGACGATGTCTACGCGACCTTTGCAGAGGACTTCAAGTCAGTCTATTCCGTCTTGCCCCACAACACTATACTGGTCTATTCCTTCTCCAAGTATTTTGGGGCCACAGGCTGGAGGCTCGGCGTTATAGCTCTCCACAAGGACAACGTCGTTGATAGACTGATTGCCAAACTTCCAGAGGAAATTCAGGAGGAGCTGGACAAGAGGTATGCCCTCATAACCCCCAATCCTAGGGGGCTGAAGTTCATAGACAGGCTCGTTGCCGACAGCAGGAACGTGGCTTTGAGACATACCGCCGGACTCTCGACGCCCCAGCAGGTTCAGATGGTGCTCTTTGCACTTTACGGCCTGATGGATGAGGAAGAAACCTACAAGAAAGCCGTCAAGAGAATCCTCAGGCGCCGTTACAGGGCGCTGTACAGGGGAATAGGCCTTGAACCGGTTGAAAACCCGAACTACACCTACTACTACACCCTCCTCGACATGGAGGAGCTGAGCGAGAGGCTCTACGGAAAGGAGTTCTCCCGCTGGTTCATGGAGAACTTCCCGCCGGAGGAGTTCATAATACGGCTTGCCAAAGAGGCAGGGGTTGTCCTTTTACCCGGTAAAGGTTTTGAGGTTCCTCACCCTTCAGCAAGGGTTTCGTTGGCGAACCTTAGGGAGATAGACTATCTCACCATAGGCAGAACCATAAGGAAAATCTTGGATGAATACTACGAGGAGTTCCAGAGGCAGGGTGACCTGAATGCCCAAGGTTGAACCCTTCGAGAAGCACCGCGACCGCTACGAGAACTGGTTCGAGAGGCACCGCTATGCTTACCTCTCAGAGCTTGAGGCGGTGAGGAGGCTTTTACCGAAGGAAGGAAGAGGAGCAGAGATAGGCGTGGGAACCGGTCGCTTTGCGGCACCGCTCGGGATAAAGCTCGGCGTCGAGCCTTCCAAAGCGATGGCAGAGGTAGCCAGAAAAAGGGGCATAGAGGTCATAGAAGGTGTTGCGGAAAACCTCCCTTTCCCCGATGAGAGCCTCGACTATCTTTTGATGGTCACCACTATCTGCTTCGTTAACGACCCTGAGAGGGCTTTAAGAGAAGCCTACCGCGTTCTCAAACCGGGTGGGGCTCTAATAATAGGCTTCGTTGACAGGGACAGTCCAATCGGGAGGTACTACGAGGAACACAAAGAGGAGAGCGTTTTTTACAGGGAAGCGAGGTTCTTCTCAACGGAAGAACTCCTGGAGCTTCTCAAAAAGGCCGGCTTCAGAAAGTTCGAGGTCCTTCAAACACTGTTCCACAGGCTGGATGAGATAAAGGGGATTGAACCCGTTAAGCCCGGCTACGGCGAGGGGAGCTTTGTGGTTATAAAGGCCGTGAAGTGACCGGTTGCCTCTGACCCACTATCTTTTTAAACTATGTCTCCTTCTGTGCACGGGTGATGCCTATCGTCCATCGGAAACGAGGAGCGTGGTCTGAAATGGGGCTTCATAACGACTGCGTTGGTAAGCTCCCTCAACCCGGGAGTTCTAGGGCCCTACCTGAGCCTCTGGCTTAAAAACATCGGGCTCGGCTTTTCTGAGATTGGCTTGGTTCAGAGCGTTTCGGAACTTGCACAGCTCCTTACGGACTTTCCGACCGGTGGAGTTGCCGACAGATACGGTAGGATAAAGACGTACGCCCTCGGGAGTTCCCTCTTCGGTCTTGGACTGCTCATGGTGGCCCTTTCTGGAGGCCTGATTGGGGCCCTCTTGGGAGCGTCCCTTTCCGGCCTCGGGAGCGCACTCGTCAGCGGAACGATGGTTCCGTGGCTCTACGATTCGTTGAAGGACAGGAAAGCCGTGAAGGCAATCCTCGGAAGGGTCAAAGAAATCTCGGGCCCGGTCAGATTTGCTGGAGGCTTCCTCGGGGGAGTGTTGGCAAACATTGCCCCCAACCTCCCGGTGCTCGTTGCAGGAGCTCTTTCAATCCTGTCCGGAGCTATGGCCTTGATACTCCTGTCGGACAACAGGGGGAAAGCCGAGCTCAACTATTCAGGAATACTACGCAGGGGCCTAGCCGAGGTCATCGGAAACAGAGGCCTTCACCTGCTCCTGATTTCGTCGTTCCTACTCAGCTTTCCGGCCAGGGCCTTCTTCACCTTCTGGATGCTCCTGATGAAGGCACGGGGACTTCCGGCCAAATACCTCGGGCCCATTTTCGCCCTGATGCTCCTCACAACATCAATGGGAGCGAGGCTATCGAGAAGACTCGACTCAACACCAAAGACCTTAGCGTTGCTGACAGTAGTTCTTAGCCTTGAAATCCTGCTACTCGGTTTAGCCCCCAACGTATGGACGAGCCTTGCACTGCTCTTCGCGGTAGAGGGCACGCTGGGGGCAAGGGGTCCACTAATGGCGGTGCTCAGAAACGACTTCATTCCGAACGAGGTTCGCTCCACCGTGAACTCGACGCTGAGCACCGTTGGAAGTGCCTTCATGGCAATTGCAAACACCGCCATAGGTGCCTTGGCCGGAAACCTTGGCCTTGAGTTGGCCTACGTCTTGGCCGGCTCCCTCGGCCTGTTGTCTGCCCTCCCTATCTGGAGATTAACCTTTTTAAGCGTCCCCGCTGAAGGGGGTAACATCACTGAAAAACCCGACGGAGGATGATAAGATGCTCCCCAAGAACTACGACCCGAACGAGATTGAGCCCAAGTGGCAGAAGTTCTGGCTCGATGAGAAGATTTACAAATACGAGCTTGACGAAAAGAGGCCGAGCTACGCTATAGACACTCCCCCGCCGTTCACGAGCGGAACGCTCCATCTCGGCCACGTCTTAAGTCACACCTGGATTGACATAATCGCGCGCTACAAGAGGATGACCGGCTACAACGTTCTCTTTCCTCAGGGCTTTGACAACCATGGTTTGCCAACTGAACTGAAGGTCGAGAAGGAGTTTGGCATAAGCAAGGACCAGCCGGAGAAGTTTCTCCAGAAGTGTATCGAATGGACGTGGCAGGCCATCGAAGCGATGAGGAACCAGTTCATCAGGATAGGCTATTCAGCCGACTGGGATTTGGAGTATCACACGATGGACGACTGGTATAAAGCGACTGTGCAAAAGTCCCTAATAGAGTTCTACAAGAAAGGCCTCCTCTACCAGGCCGAACACCCGGTCTACTGGTGCCCGAGGTGTAGGACGAGCCTTGCCAAGGCCGAGGTCGGCTATGTCGAGGAAGAGGGTTACCTATACTACATCAAGCTCCCCCTGGCTGATGGAAGTGGTCACGTGCCAATAGCGACCACGAGGCCAGAGCTCATGCCGGCATGTGTCGCTGTATTTGTTCATCCAGATGACGAGAGGTATAAAGACGTCGTGGGGAAAAAGGTGAAGCTCCCGATATTCGAGCGCGAAGTCCCTGTTTTAGCTGATGAAGACGTTGACCCGAGCTTTGGAACTGGAGCAGTTTACAACTGTACCTACGGTGACGAGCAGGACGTTGTCTGGCAGAAGCGCTACAACCTGCCGGTAATTATTGCAATCAACGAGGACGGAACGATGAACGAGAGGGCTGGTCCCTACAAGGGCCTGAAGACTGAGGAGGCGAGAAAGAAGATAGCTGAAGACCTTGAGAAGATGGGTCTCCTATACAAGAAGGAGAAGATAAAGCACCGCGTTCTGAGGCACACCGAGAGGAGCTCCTGTATGGCGCCTATTGAACTCCTTCCAAAGAAGCAGTGGTTCATAAAGGTGAAGGACTTCACCGACGAGATAGTCAAGGTGGCAAAGGAAATCAATTGGTATCCTGAGGATATGTTCCTTCGCCTGAAGGACTGGGCCGAGTCAATGGACTGGGACTGGGTCATAAGCAGGCAGAGGGTTTTCGGAACGCCGATTCCCTTCTGGGTCTGCGACAACGGTGAGATAATCCTGCCCGATGAGAAAGACCTGCCTGTGGACCCGCGCTTCGATAAACCGCCGAGAAAATGCTCCGATGGAAGCGAGCCGAAGCCAGTAACCGATGTCCTCGACTGCTGGGTTGATTCCAGCATAACCCCGCTGATAATAAGCAGGTGGCACGACGCTATAAAGGGAGATGAAGAAGGGAAGCGCTGGTTTGAGCACAACTTCCCGACCGCTCTGAGGCCACAGGGAACGGACATCATAAGGACGTGGGCCTTCTACACTATATTCAGAACTTGGGTTTTAACAGGAGAAAAGCCCTGGAAGGACGTCCTCATCAACGGTATGGTTGCAGGACCGGACGGAAGGAAGATGAGCAAGAGCTATGGCAACGTCGTTGCTCCAGACGAGGTGATTCCAAAGTACGGTGCCGACGCTTTAAGGCTCTGGACCGCCTTAGCTCCCCCAGGAGAGGACCACCCGTTCAAGTGGGAGACGGTTGACTACAACTTCCGCTTCCTACAAAAGGTCTGGAACATCTACCGCTTCGCAGAGAGGCATTTAGAGGACTTTAACCCCGCTAAAGCCCCAGCCGAGCTCGAGCCCCTCGACCGCTGGATTCTCTCAAGGCTTCACAAACTCATAAAGTTCGCCACCGAGGAGATGGAAAAGTACCGCTTCAACCTTCTTACCAGAGAGCTGATAACCTTCGTCTGGCACGAGGTTGCCGATGACTACATCGAGATGATTAAGTACCGCCTCTACGGCGACGACGAGGAGAGCAAGCTCAAGGCCAAAGCATCGCTCTACGAGTTGCTCTACAACACCATGCTCCTGCTGGCTCCCTTCGTGCCCCACATAACCGAGGAGCTCTACCAGAACCTCTTCCGCGAGAGGGTTAAGGCAAAGAGTGTCCACCTTCTTGAGTGGCCGAAGTTCAGGGAGGAGAGGATTGACGAGGAAGCAGAGAAACTCGGCGAGCTCGCCCGCGAGATAGTCGGAGCCATTAGACGCTACAAGAACAGCCACGGTCTCGCTCTGAACGCGAAGCTCAAGCACGTTGCCATATACGCCACCGACTCCTACGAGAAGCTCAAGACCATAGAGAAGGACATCGCCGGAACCATGAACATCGAGAGGCTTGAGATTATCAAAGGGGGGCCGGAACTCGAAGAGCGCATCATCGAGATAAAGCCGAACTTCAGAACCGTTGGCCCGCGCTATGGAAAGCTCGTGCCTAAGATTACCGCCTACCTCAAGGAGAACGCGGAAGAAGTGGCGAAAGCCCTTAAGGAGACCGGAAAAGTTGAATTCGAGGTTGAAGGGGAAAAGGTAGAGCTTACCAAGGACGACGTTGTCATAAGGAAGGCGGTGTTCAGCGAGGGCGAGGAGGTTGAGACCGCAGTCGTTGGGGACGCTGTTGTTCTTTTCTATTGACCCACCAACCTTTTTATTGATTTTAACCAACCCCTCGAGGGTGAGACCTTGGAGGAAAAAGAACTTAGGAAGAGGGTTGAGGAACTTGAGACCCTTCTCGAGCTGATGGAGGCCAAGTACGAGGAAATGAAACGGGACAATGAGGTTCTGAGAAGGGCTCTTGAGGAACTCAGGAGGGAAAACGAGCTTTTAAGGAGGGGGGAAAATGGTGGAGGAGCTGAGGAGAAAACTCCTTGAACTGTCGAAAAAAGAAGCCACTCTGAATTTCAAAATATACGAGCTCTATCATGAGAACCAGACCCTGGCTATAAAACTGGCGGGTTATATAGCTGAAAACCGGCTCTATGGGGGCAGGTGGAAGAACGAAGAGGCTATGAAAATCATGAACAAATACCTCGTCAAGAAAAAGAACCCAAATGAGCAGTCTTCAGAATAATTTCAGTAAGGAACATCCCCGTTCACAAAAAGTTTAAAAAGGCTTGACGTTACCCATTCCGGGTAAAATTCCGGGCGAAGGCGTCCGCCCTAAGTGCCCCGAAAGAGGGGCTGATGACGCCTGTTCTCTCCACGTCTGGAGGTGACGCCATTGACCCCGGAAGACAGAATACTTATCGGTGTAGTCCAGGTTATAGTCGTGCTCCTGCTTTCACCGCTGATAGTTGGTATACTCAAGAAGGCCGAGGCAAGGATAGAGTCGCGGAAGGGAATAAGCATCTTTCAGCCCTACTACGACCTGGCGAAGTTCTTCAGGAAGGAAACCCTGGTTCCTGGGGGGGCGAGTTCGTTCTTTGTCTTCGCCCCGTTCATAGCGTTCGGAGCTATGCTTACATTGCCCTGGGTGTTGCCAATTATCGGCAACTTTCCGAGCTGGTTCGCTCCGACGGTTGATTTCTTCGGGGGAACGTTCATCTTCGGCTTAGCGGCGATGGTCTCAATACTGGCAACGGAAAGAACGGGAAGCTACTACACGGGCATAGGAGCCACGAGAGCGGTTAACTTCAGCGCCTTTGCCGAGCCGGTCCTCATAATGGTCTTCTTTGGCGTTGCTATACTGACGGGAACGAACAACCCGTTCCTAATGAACCACAAGATAACTTCCGAGGGCTGGTACCTGAGCCCGACGCACATACTCATAACCGCGGCCTTCTTCATGCTACTGCTCTTTGACACCGGAAAACTGCCGATAGAGTCCCACGGAAGTAACGAGCTCGGTATGCTCGACCAAGGGAAAGGGCTTGAATACACCGGCCCGCTCTACGCACTCAACACGTGGGCTAGCTATATGAAATCCTTCATCCTCATGTCGGTCTTCCTCAACGTCTTCGCCGTCCCCTGGGGACTGGCAACGAGCGCTTCGCTATACGAAATCCTCAAGGGGACTTTCTGGCTCTTCGTCAAGATGCTTGGTCTCATCGGTGTCTTCGTAGTCGTTGAAGAAACCCTCGCGAAGATAAGGCTGTTCAGGATAATTGACTACCTCTCAGCCAGCTTCCTGCTAGCTATAATGGGCGTTATAAGCTTCCTCCTTGGGGGTGTCGTGCCATGATGAGCGTTACAACCGAGGTCATAAACATCCTTGGAGTTACAGCGTTGCTGATAGCGTTCCTCCTGCTGACGGAGTCATACATGCACTCACTCATAAACCTCATAGCCCTTCAGTCCCTCCTCATAGCAGGAATCCTGGGAATCATCGGC